>CAZILB010000012.1:0-7797 GCA_964539925.1 uncultured Syntrophobacter sp.
GGGAGGGTGGAGCGGCTCGCATGGAAGAGCTACGCGCGGCACGGCATGGCGCTGCTCGATCATTTGAATATCTCGTCTGCCTGGATCATGGGCGGGTGCATGGGCTGCTCGGTGGCCCTGGCGTTGGGCGTCCATTATCCGACGGCGACGCGCGGTTTGCTGCTGCACTGGCCGGTGGGCGGCTATCGATGGAAGGCAAACAGCCTGGATCGTTTCGCGCGCCATTATCACTTCGCCAAACAGAATGGTTTGAGCGGCGTCGTCGAGCGCGCGCGCGGCGGCAAGAGCTTCTGGATGGACCCTGAAGGCGGACCCTGGGCGACGCAGATCGCCCGCGACCCGGAGTTCGCCGATCGGTTCTCGGCTCAAGAGATCGAACGTTATCTGGGCATCATCGCCATCACGGGCCGGAGCCTTTTCGACCGCGACACGGCGACCGGCGCGGAGCCGGAAGAAGTGATGGGAATCAAGGTGCCGTCGCTGATCATTCCCGGCGACGATCCATCGCACGCCACCTCCGGTGCCCATTATCTACGCGAGCTTTTGCCCCGCGCTGATTTCTGGAACGTGATGCCGCCCGAGCAGACGACGCAAAAGGTTTGCGACCGGGTTTTGGAATACTGCCGGCAGCGTGATTAAATTTGCAAAAAATCCGCCGCCTGGGGTGTGGACCGGGCAAAGAAAATTTGATAGAGAAAACCAACTTTTCGAGCTTTAAATCACTTTTACGAGGAGGTTTTCTCATGGACGTGAGCAGCGCAACCGTACAGCTGAACACTACCGACGGCAAAATGGACGCGTATGTGGCTCAACCCAAGGACGGCGGCAATTACCCCGGTATCGTGGTCATCCAGGAAGCGTTCGGTGTCAACGACCATATAAAAAAAGTCACCGAGCGGGTCGCCGCCGAGGGGTATGTGGCCATCGCGCCGGATATTTTTCACCGGGAGTCGGAGCGGGTGATTCCCTATTCGGAAATGCCCAAAGCGATCGCCACGCTGCAGCGGGTGCAGGACCCCAAAGCGATGGAGGACGTGGGCGCCGCGATCGCTCATTTGAAATCGATGAGCCACGTCAAGGCCGGCTCCCTCGGCGTCATCGGTTTTTGCATGGGCGGACGGCTGACTTATCTGACCGCGGCCCATCATGCCAACGACATCAAAGCCGCGGTGCCCTATTACGGCGGGGGCATCACCATGGGCAACCCGAGCCCGCTGTCGCGCACCGGCGAGATCAAGTGTCCGATGTATTTGTTTTTCGGCGCCAAGGACCAATTGATTCCCATGGATCAGGTCGGCCAGATCAACACGGAATTGACGACCAAGAAAGTCAACTTCCAGATGAAGATCTACCCGGAAGCCGGCCACGGCTTTAATTGCGACGACCGCGGCAGCTATCATGAAGCGTCGGCGAAGGACGCGTGGGAAAAGACCAAGGCCTTCTTCGCCCAGCATTTGAAATAGCTTTTGATCGATCCGATCAGGGGGGAGAGGGAAGGCTCGGTGCTTTTCCTCTCCCTTTTTTGTTTCTTTTGCTTAAATTCGTTACACTGCTTCCCATCATGGCGCAGACGAAAAACGGAGGAGGGGTCAAGGTTGGGCTCGTGCAGATGAGTTGCGGCGACGATCCTGCGGCCAACCTGGCGAAGGCCGTCGCACGCATCGAGGCGGCGGCAAAGAAGGGCGCGCGGATCGTCTGCCTGCAAGAGCTGTTTCGCTCGCGGTACTTCTGCCAGAGCGAAGATCATCGCAATTTCAATCTGGCCGAAGGGGTTCCCGGACCGAGTACGGAAAAGCTGAGCGAGCTTGCGCGCCGAAAAGAAATCGTGATTGTCGCATCTCTATTCGAGCGGCGCTCGGCGGGCATTTACCATAACACGGCGGTGGTGATCGACGCGGACGGATCCTTGGCGGGTAAATATCGCAAGATGCATATCCCGGACGATCCGCTTTATTACGAAAAATTTTACTTCACGCCGGGCGATTTGGGATTTCCGAGCTTTCAAACCCGCTACGCAAGAATCGCCGCGCTGGTCTGCTGGGATCAATGGTTTCCCGAAGGCGCACGCCTCGCCGCGCTCTCGGGCGCGCAAATTCTGTTCTACCCGACGGCGATCGGCTGGATTCCCAAAGAGCCGCGGGCGGTGGCGCAAAATCAGCGCGATGCCTGGGAGCTGATTCAGCGTTCTCATGCCGTGGCCAACGGCGTCTACGTGGCGTCGGCAAATCGAGTGGGGCGCGAAAGCAAGATCAAGTTCTGGGGGAACTCCTTTGTGGCCGGGCCGTTCGGTGAGATCGTCGCCCGCGCCGGGGGCGAACGCGACGAAGTGCTGATCGCCAAGTGCGATCTGCGTAAGATCGAAGAGACCCGCCAGAGCTGGCCCTTTCTGCGCGACCGGCGCATCGATGCTTACGGCCCCTTGCAGACAAGATTTCTCGACGGCGGTTCCGATCGCTGATCGAGCGCGATTGTTTTCTGCCATGAGCCGTCGCGATAGCCCTGTTGCCACGCCCCGCTCCCTCGGTTACTCGATGCCCGCCGAGTGGACGGGCCACCGCGCCACCTGGCTTTCCTGGCCGCATAATCGGGAGACTTGGCCCACCCAATTGGAGCGCGTGCGCGAGGTGTGGATAGAGATGATGTGCGCGCTGGCGCCGTACGAGCGCGTCTATCTGTTGGTCAATGACGATCGGACCGAGCACGATGTCGCGGCCCGATTGAAGCAGGCTCGCGCGGCGATGGGGAATATCGCCTTGCTCAAGATACCGACCATCGACGTCTGGATGCGGGACTACGGTCCAACGTTCCTAAGGCGTGATTCGGAGAGGGATCCGCTCGCCGTTAACGACTGGATTTTCAACGGCTGGGGCGGCAAGTATCCGGCCTACGAGGAGGACGAGCGCGTTGCCAGGGAGATCGCGCAGCTTCTGCAAGTGCCGGTGTTCGATCACCCTATCGTTCTCGAAGGCGGCTCCATCGAGGTCAACGGCGCGGGCACGTGCCTGACCACGGAACAATGTTTGCTCAATCGCAATCGCAACCCGCACATGAGTCGTGCGGAGATCGAACGTTTTCTCAAAGACGCGTTGGGGGTCCATCATGTCGTCTGGCTCGGCGAAGGCATCGTCGGCGATGATACCGACGGCCATATCGACGATATCGCGCGCTTCGTCGCTCCGACAACGGTGGTCTGTGTCCGCGAGTCCAATCCCCGGGACGGCAATTACCGCTCTCTCGAGGACAATTTCGAGCGGCTCCAAGGCGCCGCCGATCAACACGGCACAAAACTGTCGCTTGTGGCCCTGCCTTGTCCGGGGGCGGTCTATGACGAAGGCACGCGCCTGCCGGCGAGCTACGCCAATTTTTACATCGCCAATGAAGTGGTGCTTGTACCGGTGTTCAACGATCCCAAAGACGCCGAAGCCCTCGGGCTCTTGCAGGAGCTTTTTCCCCGGCGCCAAGTGATCGGTTTGCGCTGCAACGAGGTCGTTGCCGGTTTGGGAGCGATCCATTGCGTCACGCAACAGGAACCGGCAATTTCCATTTTGAGGGCTTGACAATTCCTTACGCTGCCATATCCTAGCCGCTGGTATGGCGCGGATCATTCAAATTCAGGAGTTGCACCAGGCCCGGCGGCGCCGCAGTGAAAAAGTGAGCATGGAGCAGTGCGTGGAGCTGCTTGAGTGGAACCTGAAAAAGAGCGTGGATGATTACCTCGACGCCCCGCGCGAAGAGCGCTCCATGCGCGCCACCCAGATTCGCAAGCTCAGCGAGATTTTGGAATATGCCTTGAGACTGCTCTAAGTTCGCCACGGTCGTCGTGGAATTCTTCAACCCTTTCTTACCCCTGCTGATTTCGTTTCTCGCCATAGCATTTTTCGGTTGGATTCTTTGGACCCGATTGAGAGGGCGGCTGGGCGCATCGCGCCATGAGCCGTCGATCCGGCTCATGGCGCCACCAATCGACCGGTTGCGAGCGCAAGCCAGCCATGAGCTCAACCACTGTCCGCCCGCCGCCCGCATTGAGATCCCCGGTCGCCGTCGAGGAAGCTGCGCGTGCGTTTAAGTCTGTTTTCCCGGCTGAGCATCGGTTATCTTGCGCTCTTTCTGATCGTTACGATGGCCAGTTCCTACGCCATCGTTCAACTCGGTCACTTTAGCGTTTTGACGCAATCGATCCTGAACGTGGATAATCGCACGCTCGAATACCAAAAAACGCTCGCCGACCTGTTATTGGCGCAGAGCCGCGCCGAGCAACAGTTCGTGGTGACGCGCGATGAGACCTGGTTTTCCCAATTCATTTATCTGAAGATGGATTTCGAGGCCCAGCTCGGCGCCGCTTTGGAACTCGACAATCCGCCGGTCAAGCCGATTCTGAAGATCATCGAACGCGACCATCTGCGTTATCAAGAGCTGGTCAACCGCGAAGTGCAGTTGGTTTGGGCCGACACGCGTTACGCGCCGGAGCAATTTAAGAGAGATAAAGACCGCCTCGTCGACGGGATGCTCGATGCCCTGGAGAGAATGCGACTGAATCAACAGCAGCGGACCTACTCCAATGTAAGCGAACTGGCAGCCGACGCCGAGTTCACGCGGCAGATTTCGGTGTTGATCATGCTCGCTTGTCTGGTCGCGATCCTCGGTGTGTCGTTTCTGATCACGAGAAGCATCACCCGGCCCGTTGGACTGCTGAAAGATCGCGCCCGGGAGATCGCCCGGGGACATTTCCAGCGGAGCCTGAAAGTGACATCGCCTCCGGAGATCGCCGAGCTCGCGGCGGACATCAATCGGATGTCCGAGCAACTGCAAGAGCTTGACCGGATGAAGGCGGATTTCTTCGCCTCCATGTCGCACGAGCTGCGCACCCCGCTCACCTCGATCAAAGAGGGCACCGGCTTGCTTATGGAAGGGGTCGGCGGCGAAATCACCGAAAAGCAGCGCAAGCTGCTGTCGATTCTCGCCGAAGAGAGCAACCGTCTGATCAACCTGGTCAACTCGCTGCTCGACCTTTCAAAGATGGAAGCGGGCATGATGAGCTACGATTTCGAGTTGTCCAGCTTCGATCCTCTGGTCAAACGGGCCTTGGCCGAGATGGCGCCATGGATCGAGGCCAAGCAAATCAGGCTCGAGACGCTGGTGCACGCGCCCCTGCCCCAAGTGCGCATCGATCCGGAGCGGATACTTCAGGTGCTGCGCAATGTGCTCGGCAATGCGATCAAATTTACTCCGATAGGCGGCCGGGTTATCGTGGCGGCCAAGCCGGTCAATGGAAAGTTGGAAGTTTCTGTGAAAGACTCGGGTCCGGGGATCCCGGCGGAGAGCCTGAACACGATCTTTGAAAAATTCAGGCAGGGAAATCACAAAGGGTCTCATGATCGGCAGGGAACCGGACTCGGGCTAGCCATCGCCAAGAGCATTATTTTATCCCATGGTGGAAAGATATGGGCAGAGAGCCGAGTGGGGCACGGAAGCACCTTTATCTTTGTCTTGCCTTGCTGATGTTTATTTCCTCGTGTGGCTTGCTCGCGGAATCGAGCCGGAACCGGGAAATGCGCTCTCTTCTGACACACGGCCATAGTGCGCTTGCGCGGGGCGATTTTGATGCGTCGCTCAAGTCGTTTGAGGATGTTGTAGAAATGGCGCGCGGCTCGCCGCCGACCGACGCCGCGGCTTACGCTTTGGGGCTTTTGCATGCCCATCCCGAAAATCCTCGCAGGGACCGGCAAAAGGCTATCGCCGCTTTCAACCAGGTGATCGCAAAGTTTCCGGCGAGTCCGTGGACCGAACCGGCGAAAATCTGGGCGGGGGTGTTGAAGGAAGCGGAAGCCTCGCGGCTGGAAATAGAAAAATCCAGACGAGTCATTGAAAAATCCGAGCAGGAACTGGAAAAAACCCGGCTCTTAGTGGAAGAGTCCAGACGGGAAATCGAAAATACGCGCACGGAGCTTGAAAGGTCGCGGCAGGAGTTTGAAAAATCAAAGCAGATCATCGAGAAGTCGCGGCAAGTGGACATAGAAATCGAGCAAAAGCGGCGTCAACGGAGGTAATAAACCGGGCCATGTCTAAGGGCAAGATTTTGGTGATCGACGACAATCCCAACCTGCTCGAGCTGATCAAAATGCGGCTCGAATCGGCGGAATATGGAGTGACTGCCACGGTAGAGGAATCGCAGGCGGTGCAGGCGCTCAGGGAACAAGCCTTCGACTTGTGTATCGTCGACCTCATGCTGACCAACGGCGACGGCCTCTCGTTGATGGAGGAATTTCGTGCGATCGATCCCGACGTGCCGACGATCATTCTAACGGCTCACGGCAGTATCGAAAGCGCCGTGGAGGCGATGCGCCGGGGCGCTTATAGTTATCTCACCAAACCGTTCGAACCCGGGGATCTCTTGCTGCAAATCGAGCGGGCGCTGGAGAATCGTAAACTCAATTCAGAGATCAAGCGTCTGAAAGAATTGCTCCACGAACGCTTCGATTTCACCAACATCATCGCGCGCAGCGCCAAGATGCGCGCGGTGCTGGACGTGGTGACTCGGATTGCGAAACTCGATTCGACGGTCCACATCCACGGCGAAAGCGGCACCGGCAAGGAGCTGATCGCGAAGGCCATCCATCTCGCCAGCTACCGCAAAGACAAGGCTTTCGTGGCGTTAAACTGCGCCGCGTTGCCGGAGACGCTGCTGGAAAGCGAACTGTTCGGCCATGAAAAAGGGGCTTTTACGGGAGCGGTCAAAAGCACCAGGGGGCTCTTCACTCAGGCCCACGGCGGCACGCTGTTTCTCGACGAGATCGGCGACATGCCGCTTGCGACCCAGTCCAAGCTTTTGCGCGTTTTGCAAGAACGGCAGTTTTATCCGGTCGGCAGCGAGGTCCCGACGGAAGTGGACGTGCGCGTAATCGTCGCCACCAACAAGGACCTCGAAGAGCAGGTTCGAAAGGGCCAATTTCGCGACGATCTTTTCTATCGCATTCATGTGATTCCTATCTTGCTGCCGCCATTGCGCGAGCGCAAGGAGGATATCGTACCGCTGGTGGAGTATTTCTTCCGCAAGTTCAGCGCGCAAATGAAAAAGGATGTCAAGGGCCTCACTCCCGAGGCACTGCGCAAGCTCATGATGCACGACTGGCCCGGCAACGTGCGCGAGCTGGAAAATACCATAGAGTACGCCGTCGCGATGACGCAAAAAGACATGGTCACCGACGATTACGTGCTGCAAGGAAAATCGATAGCGCCGGAGCGGGGTCAGGGAAGCTACCCGTCTAAACCTGTTGGAGGCGGGGAAATCATGCGATCGCTCAAGGATGCCCGCGATGCCTTCGAACGCGACTATCTCGTTCAAGTCTTGTCGATGACGGAAGGTAACGTTAGCCAGGCCGCCAAACTTGCGGGCAAATACCGCGCCGACTTTTACGATCTGTTGAAAAAGCACGACCTCAAGGTCGACGAGTTCAAAAAGCCCAAATCCACACTCAACGCTTATCCGCTGACCCGTTGACGTGAAACAAACCAAACGCCGCCCGTGACTGGGAGATGGCGCACTGTTTCACGACTGCCGGGGGAGTTATTCAGGGTGACGCAGCATTTACAATTGTGCTCGGCAGCGCTTGATACGGTTGCCTTGATTGTAGGGTTAACCCTACATGACGGTTCGCCAAGCCAATGAGAATTCCCAAATCAGTGTAATATTCAAATGTTATTCAACTCATTGGTAGTGGAATAGTAATTGCGTTAACAGATGATCGAATCCTGGAGACCAATACTGTGGCGGGAACTCCTCAAAGTGCTTTGATCGTG
>CAZILB010000012.1:7897-16571 GCA_964539925.1 uncultured Syntrophobacter sp.
ACTGACGGCATTAGTATTGCTTGCTGATGCGAAATCAGCGGGAAGAACCAAAACGGTATTATAAGGCATGCGTAGTAAAAAATTGATAGGCAATTTACATAAGGAGGCAACATGAACAGCATAGCGCGCAATCGCGCAAGATATTTTATTGGAGCAGGTGTTATTGGATCCATGCTCTTAGCCCAGGGATGTCTTGCAACCCGCAATTGGGTAAAGGAAGAAGTTATGGATCCGCTTTCAGGGCGGGCGGCTCAAACCGAGGGCCGCGTTGCCAAGACAGAGGGGCGACTTGACCAAGCCGAAGGTCAAATCGGCAATCACGGCACGCGAATAAGCGGTGTCGAAGGAAAACTCGGACAATTCGAAGGTCGGTTGGGCGAAGTCGATGCGAAAGCGGAGAGGGCTCTCAGCGCCATCGCCAACCTGCGTCTGGAGCGCAAGCTCGTGATCGACATGAAGGACGGCGCTAATTTTGCGTTCAATTCTTGGTCCTTGCCGCCTCAGGCGCAGCAAGAAATTGATAGTTTTTTGAGCGATCTCAGGAGCGACGTCACCGGAACCGACGGCGTCCTATTCATGGTTGCGGGCCACACGGATAGCTTGGGTGCCGAGGATTACAATTATGAGTTGGGCAAGAAAAGAGCGGAAGCGGTCTCTCGCTACCTGATCACCAGGAAGAGTGTCGATCCGCTTCGGGTCGTTCCGGTCTCCTACGGCAAAACCGCGCCAGTGGCGGACAACTCCACGCCCCAGGGCCGTGCCAAGAATCGCCGTGTGGAAATCCTGATTTACCGTGACGGGATTACCTCGACGGCCGCGACGCCTGCGCCGGAGCAAAGTCCCCAGAGCCCGCAATCCTCGCAGCGCGCGGGTGAGCAATTGAGCCAGCAAAGATAGTTTCGGGCAACTCCTGTTGTAGACTAAAAAGGCGGAGCCTTCGGCTCCGCCTTTTTTATTGATAGAGCCGGTCGATGTACCCGCTATCGTCTAGTTCGCGAACGAAATGGGTGTCCCAAAGCGCCAGCGGGTTAAATCCGGCGATCTCAGGATCGCGTCGAACGGCAAGCTGAAACACGTTGGCGATGGCCGCCGGGGATGGGTAGGGTTTGCGCTCCAACGATTGAGCCCATTCATCGTAGAGTTTTTCCACCTCGCCATCGGACTGGAGCTTTAAAATCGGCGCCGCGTGTTCCCTGAGGATCTCCAGCGTCTCTTGTTTGCGGGTGATAAAAAAATGAATGGCGTCGACGAAACCGCGAGTGAGCGAACGAATCTCCTCTTCATGGCGCTGGACAAATCCCATCGTGGTGGTCAGCGTCACGCCGCGAATCATCGGAATGGCGCGCACGACGATGACATGGGCGCCGGCCGCCGCCGCGCGCGCATCATGGGGGAGGGTGACGAAAGTACCGGCAAATTCGCCGTTGACCACGCGCCGCCAGCGATCTTCGGACGAACCGCGAAGCTCGACCAGCTCGACGTCGCCCCGGTCCGCATCGAGGCCCTCCTGCTTTAAAAAAAGCCAGATATTTAGTCCCGCATGAGAAGTGAGCTTGTCGGCGGCGATCTTTTTGCCCTTTAGATCCTGCACCGATTGAATTTCCCGATTGACAACGAGTCTATTCTCGGTCCAATTATTGGTCGCCTGCGCCAGGTGAACAAAGTCTTCGCCATTCTTGGCGTTGCGCACATATAAGTTATGGTGATTGCCGGAAATCAAATCCACATGGCCGTTCTTCAGTGCTTCGACGGCCTTTTCCCGAACCAACTGCGGCGAAGTATCGACGTCCAGGTTGTTTTTCTGCCAAGAGCCGGACCTGTCCGCGACCAGCCATAGCGGCGCGTGTGAATTCGAGCGATAGATGATTCTCAGCTTGCGATTTGCCATAGAAGGGTTCTCTCCTTTGATCGAATACTGGCGTTCTAAATAGCACCGGTCGCCCGGGTATTGCCAGAGCTTACGATCAAGCACCGAGACGCAGGCCCATCCAGAGAGTCATGGCGGCGAAAAGCAGGATGCCCCAGTTCACGCCTTTCAAGCGGCGCATGATACGATCCAGTTCGGCGGCGCTGACCTTGTCGCCGCTTTCGTGGCGGCGCACAAACCGGTGGCCGATGCCGAGCGCCTGATAGACGCTGAAGATGACCAGCAGGAAAGCAAAAACGAGCTTGAGGGAGAGCGGATAGGCGACTTGCTGCATGAACGTTTCCCGGTAAACGGCTTTAAGCGCGGTCAATTGAAAGGCTCCGGTGAACAGAATGATTCCCAGCGAGCCGACCTGAAGAGGGTTGTAAAACTTCAAACCACGGGCGAGAAACTGCTGTTTTTCTTCGTGCTTGTCGAGCGCCGAGGCGGCCGGCAGCAGCATCAGCCACAAGCCGACGACGGCGCCGAGATAAACGATCAGCGCGATAAGATGGAGCCAGGTGTAGAACATGGGGACCGGGCCTCAGGCCCAGCCGAAGCGCGAGCCCTTTTTGAAGGGTTTGCCGGGGGCATCGTAGTTGTCGCCGATGGTCTCCAGTGCTTGCCGCAACCGCTCCAGCTCCCGTTGCTGGTGGGATTCGAAAGACTGCGCTTCTTTGGCGCGCTGTTCGACAAATTCCGCCAGTTCCCGTTCGCGCTGGGCGGCGAACGCCTCCTGCTCTTTTTGCCATTTGTCATAAGCATCTGTGAGCAGCGTGCGGATCTGGTAATTCAGGTTGTCCCGTACGACGGTCGATTTATGACAATGCGGACAGAAGATCACGTTGCCGATGGTGAAATTTTTGACGTTTTCAACGTGGACTTCGTTGCACTTAAAACAGCGCATGGGAACAGTCCAGGAGTCGATGGCGGGTAGAGCGAGATACTTGACATCCGCATCGGCGATGGCGCTTCTCGCCCCCTGGTCGCCGGCTGCGCTTCGCACGGCGGCGGGCGCCGGTTCATTGGACACGGCGGGCGCAGCTTTGGGCGCCGGCGCAGCCGGCTTGCCTTGGCCCTTGCGAAAGCGGGATTCAAAGTTATCGCCGAAGTCGGTATCGGGATGGAGCGCGCGGGCGCGGGCGATGAGGACTTCTTCGCTTTCAATATTGTTCGGATCGGTGACGCAAACGTCCACCGGACAGACCGCCGCGCACGCTTCGTAATCATGAAAGCCGACGCATTCCGTACAAAGTTTGGGATCGATCACGAATACCGTGGGTCCTTGCGAGATCGCATTGTTCGGGCATTCGGGCTCGCACGCGCCGCAGTTGATGCAATCCTCGGTAATCATCGTGGCCATGAACTCGTTCCTCCCTGGGTATTGACGGAGCTGATGATAGGTGCAAGCAAAATTATCCTAGATGATATTTTTCGCTGTTGCAATTCAGTATGAGCCGACGGCGCCCGGCGGGATCGCGTTCCTGCGTCTTCCGCCTTCGACACTGTATGGCCGCTATTCCTCGTCGCGTGGATAATGCGGGCTGGCCGAGTGGACGCAGGGTCGCAGTTCAGTTCTGCGTTCCGCGGCGGGTAAGGTCGATCAGTTCGATTTTGTAACCGTTGGGGTCCTCGATGAATGCGATGTGGGTGCTGCCATGAGCCATCGGACCGGGCTCTCGGACGATTTTGGCGCCGCGCCCGCGCAACTGGTCGCAGGTTTTGTAGATATCCTCGACCCCCAGCGCCAAATGGCCAAAACCGTTGCCGATGTCGTATTTGCGGGTATCCCAGTTGTGGGTCAGTTCCACGACCGTGTGGTTGGCTTCGTCACCATAGCCGACAAACGCCAGGGTGAATTTTCCGGAAGGGTATTCCGTTTTGCGCAACAGTTTCATGCCCAAAACGTCGCAATAGAATTTAATGGATTCTTCCAGGTCGTTGACCCGGATCATGGTGTGGAGAAATTTCACGTCTGCCTCCGGTGGCGAGAAGTCGGGAGCGCGTTGCAAATTTGGCAAATCGACGCCGCAGAGCCGGCTTTTGGCGGACCATAACAATTCGTGCGTCGCGCGGCAACCATGCGCCTCAAGGCGCGCGGGCAGCTCTTGGTGCTCAGCGCCATGTGAGTTATGATGGCTCATGATTAATTTACGCTTTCTTCGTCGCTTTTGGGTTTATCCTGTCGGCATTGCCGCAGCCCTCGTCTTGATCATCGCAGCGGCTCCGGCTTCCGCGGCAGAGAGCGCGCGCAAGTTGCGTCTCGCCTATGCCGGCTGGGAGGTCGGCACCGCCGTTTCATACATTGGTGTGGATGCGGGACTCTTCAAGCAGCAAGGCGTTGAAATCGAGGAGCTGCCGATACGAGACACGCTTTCCGCCGGCGTGCAGTCATTGCTCGGCGTCGATCTGCTCATCGGCTTCGGCAATCCGTTGGCCGTGCTGCAGCCCGTGGCCGGCGGCGCCGATCTTACCTTGATAGGCTCTCATGTGAGTTTTAACCAATACGGCATGGGTGTGACGGCGGCGATATCGGAGGTGAAGGACCTCAGGGGCAAAAAGGTCGGCGTCTCCGCGCTGGGTGCACGCTCGGACTTGGTCGCCCGGGTGATGCTGCGGCGCGCCGGCCTGGATCCGTCAAAGGATGTGGAAATGGTGGCGGCAGGTCTGGCGCCGGCGCGCGCGCTGGCTTTGACAAAAAATCTTGTCCAGGGCGTGCCCTTGCGTGAGGACCTGGCGGCGGAGGCACAAAAACTCGGCATCAAGGTGATCGAAATAAGGTCGGTCCCGGTAGTTTCGGATCTGCTTCTGACTACCCGCTCTTACATCCGAAGGGAAGAGGACATGATCCGCCGTTTCATGAAGGGCTATGCCGTGGCGATCCATCATTTTCTCACCAAACGAAGCGAAAGCCTGGCCATCCTCAAAAAATACTTTCCCGAAAATCAGGGCGTGTCGGTCGACGCCATGTACGATGCTTTCTCCGCCCAGCTGCGGCCGCTGCCGGAATTGAACAGTGAAGCCATCCAGGCGCTGGTCGATGTCAGCGCGGCCGCCGATCAGCGCACCCGAAAAATCAAGCCGGCGGACATCATGGAGCAACGCTTTTTCGACGAGCTCAAGGCCAGCAGGTTTCTGAAAGATCTCTATACGGAAAAAGTCAGACTGTAAAAAAAACTCGTTGCGATTTCCGGCCTCGTTCGCCGCTTCTCGGTCAAGCAGCTCCCCGTCGGTTGCCAAAAGTTTGCCGTCACGGATCTTCGCGTCTGGACCTTTGGCGGGCCATTTGTTATGGACCGACAAGGAAACTTACGCGGAGGACTTTATGAGACTCAAGGATCAGGTGGCCATCGTCACAGGTGCCGGCCGCAACATCGGCGAAGACATCTGCAAATTGTTCGTTCAGGAAGGGGCCAAGGTCACCGTGGTGGACTTGGACCAGGGGCGCGCCAGTGCGGTAGCCGCCGATATCAATGCCCAAAATCCGGGCAAAGCCATCGCCGTCGTCTGCGATGTATCTTCGCCTTCGGCCGTCGATCGCATGGTGGGCAGTGTCGTGACGCAGTTCGGGGGCGTCGATATTCTGGTCAATAACGCTGCTTGGACCGACCACAAGACGCTTTTCGACATCACCGAGGAAGAATGGGATCGAGTCATGAATGTTTGTCTGCGAAGCGTATGGTATTGCACTCGGGCGGCGGCCAAATCTATGATCGCGCACAAGCGCCGCGGCAAGATCATCAATATCGCGTCCACTTCCGGCCACTGGGGCCGAAAAGAAGCCACTGCCTATACCACCGCGAAGGCCGGCGTGCTGAATCTCACCCGATCCATCGCCGTGCAACTGGCGCCGGAAGGCATTCGCGTCAATTCTATCTCGCCCAACCGCATCGGATCGCCGGTCGGCCAGCAAGAGGTGCCTGAAAACCGGCTCGTCAAAAACCTCGCCGGTCGGCGCGGCGTGCCGATGGATATTGCCAAGGCGGCGGTTTTTCTCGCGTCCGATGAGTCGGACTTTATTTACGCCGTTGATCTGCCCGTGGACGGAGGAGCGCTGGCGATCCGCGATTAGCCGATACTTTTATTGCGGAATCCAGCAACCCAGGCGCGGCAGGGGAACCCGAGCTTTCCGCCGCGCTTTTTTGCGTCGCCGGCGCCGGCATGGGCATCGCGCGTTGACAGCGTTTCGCGTTTTCGGATAGGAAACGTTTCAGGAAAGGAAGGCTTGTGAACCATGGCATATTCCCGTGAAGCGATGGCGCAAGGCCGTCGGTGGGGCGCATCGACCGCGCCCAATGCCCGGCTTTGTTCGACTCCGGAGACTGTTTTGTGGGGTTATATCGCGGCGAACCTGCCCCCTGCGTTGACGATCGAGTCGGGCGATGTGGTCGAGATTGAAACACTGTCGCACCAAGGGCTGACAACAAGCCAGGATCCGGAAAAATTCTTCTCCGCTTACGGGATCTCAGCCGCGGACGTGCTCGCCGATGCCAGAAAAGTTTACACCGAAGTCAAGCGGCCGAAAGGGGCAAGCGTGCACATTCTTACCGGGCCGATCTACGTCGAGGGCGCGGAACCGGGCGATAGTCTGGAAGTACGCGTGCTCGATGTCAAATTTCGCGTACCTTACGGCGTCAACAATACCGGACCGGGCAAGGGGTTGCTGCCGAAGCTCTTAAAAGAACCGGCGGCAAAACTGATCCGCATCGATCTGGAAAGACGCGTCGCGCTGTTTTCCGATGCCATAGAGATCCCGCTCAATCCCTTCATGGGCATTATGGCGGTGTCGCCTCCGACCAGCCTTGGCCTGGTTTCGTCGACACCGCCGGGCGCCTGGGGCGGCAATATCGACCTCAAATTCTGCGGCCTCGGTTCGTCCCTTTTTCTCCCCGTGTTCAATCGAGGGGCGCAATTTTTTACCGGGGACGGCCACGCGGTTCAAGGCGACGGGGAAGTCGACGGCGGCGCCATCGAGATTTCGCTCAAGCCGACGCTGCAGTTTATCGTGCACAAGAATCGGCCGCTTAAAGGCCCCCGGGTGGAAACCGCCACGGACTACTTAACCACTGGGTTGAGTGTCGATTTAAACGAAGCGACTCGACTTGCGCTCGCCGAGGCGGTCGATTTTCTTCAATTGGAAAAGGGGTTGACCGCGGCAGAGGCCTACGCGCTGGCAAGCCTTGCGGTGGACTTGGGCATCGGCGAAGCCGTGGATATCGTCAATCTGGTTTACGCGAAAATCCCCAAGCGAATTTTCAAGAGCAACCCCGAGTTTTGGCACAAAGCCGAAGAAGAGTGAGAATGCGCGGTGCATCGGCGCAACACGGCTTTGGTTCATCACTGCGACTGCACCGGCTGTTTCTTCTTGACCCACCACGATGCCGCGACAGACAATAACAGCACGCCGCCGATCACGCTTAGCGAGGCGCCGATGGGTATCTTGTAAACGTCCACCAGCATCATCTTGACCCCGACGAAACAGAGCACGAACGAAAGACCCACCTTGAGGTAAACAAACATTTCCATCACTCCGGCGAGCAAGAAGTAGAGCGCGCGCAGGCCGAGGATCGCAAAGACGTTTGAAGTATAGACGATGAATGGGTCCTTGGTGATGGCGAAGATCGCCGGGATGGAGTCCACTGCAAAAATCACATCGGTAGTCTCGACAACGACCAGCACCAGCATCAATAGCGTGGCGTAGGTCTTGCCGTTGCGGCGCACAAAAAATTTTTGACCGTCGTACTCCTTGATGATCGGTACGTAGCGTTCGAACAGACGAACGACCGGATTTTTGTCGGGCTCGAGTTTCTCGTCTCCCTGAAGAAACATTTTTATGCCGGTAAATATCAGGAAAGCGCCGAAAACGTAGATCATCCAGTGAAAATTATTCAGCAGGGCGGCGCCCATGACGATGAAAATCGCCCGGAGGATCAGCGCACCCAGGATGCCCCAAAAAAGCACCCGGTGCTGATATTGTGCCGGGGTGTTGAAATATTGAAAAATCATGAGGAAGACAAACAGATTGTCGACGCTTAGGGATTTCTCAATGACGTAGCCGGTGAAAAATTCGAGTGCTTTGATATGCCCCCAGGCAAAATAGATGCCGACGTTAAAGACCATCGCCAGGGCTACCCACACGCAACTCCAAATCGTCGCTTCCTTGATCGATACGGCGTGGGCTTTGCGGTGAAACACCCCAAGGTCGAGGGCGAGCATACCGAAGACAAAGATGTTGAAGGCGACCCAAAGAACTATCCGATCCGAATCCATGAGTGATTTCATTCTCCTTATTGAGCGACAAATGCGTCGCAGGCGCGCGCGAAGGAAAGTCCGCCTGCCCGAGCCAGCGAATGAAATGGTTTGCTAGATTCGGAATTTGTGCAGAACGTCGGGCAGGTTCAGATGGAACGGCGGGAGGTAAGTGAGCGGGGCGGGAGTTGGAGGAAACCGACGGCGACGGCTGCTCAGGGTGCCGGCAGTCAACGGTGATCCGGTCGGCGATCGGAGCATGTCCAAGCGAGCGGGCAGACGTTTCGAAACGGATTCTTCGAGAACCGCCTCTTCCCACTCGTCGGCGATGGTTTCGACCGCCTCGCAGTTGGTGCTCGCATAAATCTCGTAGGCGGGTGCTCCGGCTAAGCCGCAAAACAAAACGAACAACAAAGCGACCCGAGCGAGCACTATTTGCATCGGCTATTGGCCTAGCAATTCGACTGGTTTAAGTCAACCAAAGCTAGCCCGGATGGATGCATCGTCAACGAAAATGGC
>CAZILB010000012.1:16671-39701 GCA_964539925.1 uncultured Syntrophobacter sp.
CTGGTTTAAGTCAACCAAAGCTAGCCCGGATGGATGCATCGTCAACGAAAATGGCCGGGAAAATCCTCCGGAGCGAAGCCGATGCATCGGTGCCCCGGTGTTGCCGCCTCTCCTGGTCGCGTGAAAAACCCGGGCTAGTTGCCGAGCCGAGAATAGTCATGCTCCCTGCTGGTGATGAATTCCAGCAGGGCCGCGCGGCCTTCTTCGGTCGCTTTGCGGGCGCGCTCGAGCGCCGGCCTGATCTTTTCGGGATCGTCCACTCGTTCGGCCCAGCCGCCCAGGGCGCGGCCGATCTCGGCATAGTTGCCGCCGACGTTCTGTGTCGAAAAGAGCTTGTGCGAGGCCGCCATCATGCGAGTTTCCGCCGCCATAAAGTTATTGTTGAGCACGACGGTGAGAATCGGGATCTGACAGCGAACGGCCGTCTCGAAGTCCAATCCGGTCATGCCGAAAGCGGCGTCGCCCATAAAATTGACGCAGAATTTGTCCGGCGCGGCGAGCTTGGCGCCCATGATCAATCCCAGGCCGGTGCCGAGCGCGTGGGACTTGCCCCAACCGATGTAGCTGCGCGGCACCGCAGCTTGATAGAATGGCACGAGCTGATTGCGCGGGCTGCCGGCGTCGTGGGTCACGATGGCGTCTTTGGCGTCAATGCCGCGCATGAATTCATAAAAAACCCGATAGGGATTAATCGGCCTTTCCTTTGACGTGAGCTTGGGCATCCACTGGTCGAGCCATGACTGGCGCAGGCGCTTGATCTCCGCAGCGACCGAGCCGTCTTTGTTGGCGCCTTTTGCGCCCTGCAGATCTTTCAGCGCCTCGATGCACTGGCGCAGCACGGCTTTGGCGTCGCCGAGCAGCGGGTAGTCGGCGGGGTAGTGCTTGTTCAAGTCGCGCTCGTCGTTGGTGGCATGGATGATGGTCTTGCCCGGCGGGATGGGGGCGGCAACGATATTCTGCTTCGTCAAACTGGCGCCCACGGCAAAAATGACGTCGGCCCTTTTGAGGAATTCATACGCCGGCAACGGCAGCACGCCGGCGGCGGTGCCGAGGGAGAGATTGTGGGTTTCCGGAAACGCGCTCTTGCCTTCGAGCGGCGTCGTCACCGGCGCTTCAAGCAGTTCGGCAAGCTCCACCAAGTCCGGCGACGCCTCGGCGTAGAGTACGCCCTGGCCGGCCAGGATTAGCGGGCATCTGGCGTTGAGCAGGACACGCGCGGCATCGGCAACGGCGCGCGCATCGGCGCCGGCCGCAGCGCGCTTCACCGGCGCGTAGGTAAGTTCGTTGGCTGTTATTTCCTCGACAGCCACGTCATTGGGGATTTCAATCAACACCGGGCCGCCCCGGCCCGTTTTCAATAGACTGAAAGCCCTGCGCATGACTTCGCTCGTCTGGCTCGCCAGCGTAATTTCCTCGGTCCACTTGGTGATATCGGCATAGGAGCGCACCGAGCGAAAAAAATGGTGAACCTGGGAGGTAGAGCGGGCGTGGCCCACCGGCAGCAACAAGACCGGAACCGAATCAGAAAAGGCGGTGGCGATGCCCGAAAACGCATTCTCGGCGCCGGGGCCGGCCTGCATGGTGAACACGCCTATGCGCCGGCCGTTGGTCACGCGGGTGAACCCGTCGGCAATGCCGACACCGACCCTTTCCTGGCGACAGATGACCGGCTTGATGCCTGCCACAGCGGCGGCTTCGATCAAAGTGTTGGTCGGATAGCAGGCAATAAATTCCACGCCTTCGCGTTTTAGAATTTCGCTGACGGCATCTACGACTTGCATAGGACCTCCGTGGAATCAAAATGGCAGGTGTTATGCGGCCTTGCCGGTTCTCAGTTGCGGCTGAGATCCGCGGAATCGTACCGAGCCCCGGCCTCTGCCAACCGATTTCGGCTATTCCGCATCCGGCTGTTTTTCCGGGGCGGCATCGGCAAAGGCCGAGAGCGCCATGCAATTTTTCTCGATCTCAAGAATTGCTGGATAATTCGCCAGGTCGCAGCCGTAGCGCCGGGCGTTGCCCAACTGCGGCACCAGGCAAATATCGGCCACGGTGGGGCTGTCGCCGAAGCAAAATATGCCGCGTTTGGGCTGGGCCACGATCATTTGCTCCAGCGCGGAGAGACCAAGATCGATCCAATGCTGCGCCCACTGGTTGACCTGGGCGTCGGTCTGATTGTAAGTCGCCTTCACGTAGTTCAACACTCTGAGATTCTGGATAGGATGCACCTCGCAGGCGATCACCAGCGCCATGCTACGCGCCAGCGCCTTGTCTGCGGGATCGGCGGGAAGGAGCGGCGGCTTGGGATATTTCTCTTCCAGATACTCGAGGACCGCCATCGATTGCGTGAGAATTCTGCCGTCGTCCTCCAAAGCCGGCACCAACGCTTGCGGATTGATCGCCCTGTAGGCCGGGCTCAGCTGTTCGCCGCCGCCGCGGCGCAGATGGATCGGCACCTGTTCGCAGGTCAGGCCTTTCAAATTGAGTGCAATGCGCACCCGGTAGGAAGCGGAGCTGCGGAAAAACGTATAAAGCCTCATGGGGTACCCTCTACTTCATCCTTCCGTCTTCATCGTTTCTCTTTACACTCCCAATTCCACCGATGTGACGAACGGCAGCCCGCTTACGACCTCGCGGACACCGCAATCGTCGATGACCAGTAAGCTGCCGTCGGAAGTGCCGGCCACCATGCCGCTGCCGTCGGGCGTGGGACACATATGCATGACGCCGCCCTTGAGATTGTCGGTGATCTTTTCCCACGTGGCGCCTTTGTCGCTGCTGCGGAAGATGGCGGCGTTGGCCCCTTCCTCGCGGATCCACAGGTTGGGCCGGCCCTTGGCGCAGCCGATATACACAACGCCGTTCTTGTCTTCAGCGACCGCCGTCCCGTAGTCGTGGGTCTGGGGCGAGATGTTTTCCCAATGAGCGGCACGGTCTGGGCTCCGAAAACAGGCCTCGCCGCAGGCGAGATAAACCATCCCTGGGTTTGCTTCGCTGGCGAGCACCTCGTGAATGTCCATGTCGGTCAGACCTTCGTTAGCCGGTTTCCAGTTGTGCCCGCTGTCGTCGCTGACGAGCATGCCGCCGACTTCGATGCCGGCATAGAGCCGGGCCGGCGCTACCGGATCGTAGGTGAGATAACGGGTGCGGGATTGAAGCTCCGGGCTCGGGGGAAAATTCGCGCCGGCGCTGAGCTTGCGCACCCCTTCCAATTCTTCCCAGCCGTCCCTTTTGCTGCGATAAACCGCCGACGGGATGGTTCCGACCATGACGCCGCCGTCCAGCGCCAGAGCCGAAAACAGCATCATTTTGGGCGTGTTGGGCTCGGCGCGCCGCCAGCGCCCGCCGCCGTTATCGGTATAAAAAAGACCGGAGTGTTCACTGCCGGCATAGATCTTTTGCGGGTTGGCCGGATCGATCGACATGCAGGTGAGAGTCCAATAGGTGAGGTCGCGTTTAGTTTGTCTGAACTCCTTGCCTTCCTGTTCAAAACGATACCAGCCCGAGAAGGTGGCGAGGTGTAAAGCCTTCTTGCCGTTGGTGCTGCTCATGGAGAACTCCTTTGGCGAACTGCCGGAAATTTATTACGAGTCTTTTAACTCTTTAAAGGGGCTCATCGCAACCGTGGATCGCTAACGCCGCCAGATGTCGATCAGTTCTTGCGAATCGACGACGTCGGCGAAGCGCTCGATGCGTTTGAGCGCGGCGTTGTGGCCTTCTTCGGTGTAGGTGCCGACGCAATCGCGCACGATGACCATCAGGTAGCCGCGGTTGTGGCCGTCGCGCACGGTCATCTCGACGCCGCCGTCGGTGGTGCAGCCGATCATCACCACCGTGGTCGCGCCGCGATTGTGCATGATGGTTTCAAATTCATTGCCGATGAACAGGCTCGGCCGCCGCTTGTCGATGACGACGTCGTCCGGAGCGGGCTTGAACGGCTCCATGATATTCCAGCCAAAGCTGCCGTGGAGGCGGCGCGGCTTGAGCTTGCTCGGATGATCGACCTTCTGATCTCTCATGCCGCGGCGAATCCAGGTCGCGGCCTCGTCTTTCCACAGAAACGGAGTCTGGCGCGTAAAGACCGTCTTGATGCCGGCCTTGGCCGCCGCTTCGATCAGCGGCGGCGCGTTGCGGATCAATGCTTCTTTATTGAACGACCCTCCGGCTTGATCGTTCTGCATGTCCCAAACCAGCAACACAGTGCATTTTGGATCGGCGATTTCACGAAGTTCGCTGGGGATTTGCCGGCCTTCGAATTCGAACATAGTGGTTTCTCCGTCGTTTGAAGTTGGGCTTTGCGAGCCGCGGCGCAGCTATGATCCAGCGCGCGCGTGGTGTCCGTAAAGATAGTGCTGGCGCAAGAGATCCTTGCCGTAGTCGTTGCCGTTGGGCGTGCGCACGATGACGTGGATATGGTCTCTATACGGCTTGGTGTGCTCCCGAAACGCGATGCCGCGCTGGTGGTCGAACTCGACAATGATCACGGGGCTTTGGACGCGATAGTAAAAAGTGCTGTCGTCCTCCATGCCGCCCATCCAGCAAAAATAGGTGTCCTGAAGGTGGCGCTTGATTTCCGCCATTTTGACCTGGTCGTGGCCGGCGCGCATGCGCCCGACGTGATGCTCGAGCAAATTCCATAACAAGTCATGCTGCGCACTGGACAGATCGCCGTAGCGGATGCCCTGGTAGTTGAGGACCAGGTTGTCGCGGAAAGCAGTGGCGAAATCTTCGCCGGAAGTCTCCGAGGCGACGACGGTTTTTGCGCGCTGTATATCGGAAAGCGTTCGTGCCAGCGCCAGACCGCGGTCCTCATCGGCTTTGAAAACGCGTACCCCCGCATATTTGCCGCTTTTGGCGTGCACCGGTTCCGCGCCAAGGAACGTAGGCGTGATGACGACCTGGTCGCCGAGCACGAAGTAGTTGATGATCAAGTGATGGCCGTCCCATTGCCAACCCCAGGGCTCCGTTGCCGACGGTGTGCCCATAAGGCTCAGCCAGTAAAGGTCTTCGCCGTATTCGGAGAGCCTGCCGGTCATCTCCTGGACCGTCTCGTTCAAATGCATAATCTCGATCGCTTCTTCGAAGCCGCGCCGGCTCAGGCTTTCGCGCAGCAAGGCAAAGGCGCAGTCGCGCTGCGCGTCGTTCATCTCGAAAAGCGGTGTGCCATGGCGCATCAGCGTCGGATGGATATTGCTCCATTTGCGCCACTCAATGGTATCGACGGGAAAGAGCGTTTTGGCGCGCTGTTCCGCGCTCAACGCTCCCAGAAACGCGTCAGCCGCTTCGCGAATCGTTTGAGTCGAAACCCCGGTCTTTCGAATTCCGTACAGGTCCGGAATCACATGGCCGTCACGGGTGATGCCCTTGAACGGCTCGGCGGCCGCGGCGAGCGATTTCTCCAAATAGTTGGGCGATCCTCCTTTGGTATGGAGCGGCCGGTTCGGGCCTCTTTGGGCGCAGGTTTCTGAAAGGCCGCGGGTGCGTGGATCGGTGCTCATGATCCAGAACCTCCGGGATTTCGATTCAATGGCGTCAACTTAGCTCGCCGCGAGCAGCCGTTCGTGTCCCTTCTTGGAAATCGGCGCCAGGTCGGCGGCGATCAGCCGCCAGGTTTCGCCGTTATCTGCGCTGCAAAACAGCTCGCCGCCGGTGGTGCCGCCGAAGATCGAGCAGGTGCCGTTGGCTTCTTCCAGGCACAGCGCGCCGAATTCATGCTTCAGACTTTCCGGTAATCCGCCGCGCAGCCGCTGCCAGTTTTTGCCGCAGTCTTGGCTGCGATAGATTTTTCCCTCGGCGCGCGCCAGCGGCCCGGCTTTGCGCCAGGTCGTCGGGTTATGCTCGGCGGCGGCGACAAACATGAGGTCGGGATTTTTGGGATTCCAGACAAAGCCGTCGGGATAAACGTCGGCAGCCCAATCCGGGCACATCCAGCGCTCCCAACTGCCGCCGCCGGTGTGCGTGACGTAAAGCCCGGCGCCGCCGGTGACGTAGATTTTCTTCGGATCGCGGGGATCGATCAGGCAGCGATGCACGTCGTAAAAATGCTCCAGCGGGCGGTTTTTGTCGGCATGAAAGCCGATGGTGTTGAGCTCGGTCCAGCTATTCCCATCGTCCGAGCTTTTCAAGAATGCTCCCTGCTCGATGCAGGCATAGATGGTTTTCGAATCATGAGGATCGAAGGTGATGAATTTCGTGTGCGCGATATGCGGCGGGGCGGGAAATGACCATTTCGACACGGTCGGCACCGAGCGGAGCGAGGGAATTTCACTCCAGTGAAGGCCGAGATCTTCGCTGATGAACAAATGCGCAGGCTGCGTGCCGGCGTAAACTCTTACTTTATCGTTCACGATCGTGGAGGCGAGGCTGTAGACATCGTGGATCGTCATGCCGTTGTCGCGCCGCTCCCAGGTCTTACCGCCGTCGGCGCTCGCATGGATCGAACCGAAAAAGGCGCCTGCGAACATGGTGCCGGTGGTGGGTTCGAAAATGATCGAGCTAATATGCTGGCCTTTTAAAGCGCGCTGGGCTTCGCGCCACTGGCCGCCCTCGCGCTCGAAGCGGACCAGCCCATCCATGGTTCCAACCCAAAGTTGCTTCGAGGGTTCGGGGGCGGAGTAAACGTTGGTGCCGCCATGTGAAAGTCCTATCGCCATTTTTCCTCCTTATGATTGAGCCTTCACCTCGTGACCAACCCCAAGCTCAACGCGTACGTCACTTTACCAACGCCCGCTCTTCAACGTCAACGGGTATCTTCGGAAATCGCCACGAACACGAGCGTTGAAAAAATTACCGCCACTCCACGTCGGACGGAATCATGTTCTTGGCGAATCGGCGCTCCGGCGGGGCGGCAAGCCAGGGCTGGCTCTTTTCGAAATAGTATTTGAAGTGCGGCGTTTGGCGGTGGGCTTCCAGCGCGGCTTCGTCGCGATAGACTTCATAATAATAGAAGCGATGCGGATCGTCGCGATCCTGTAACACGTCGAAACGCAGGCACCCGGGCTCGTCTTTTTCCGAATGCTCCGCGTCGTAACGGACGACTTCGAGAAACTCGGCGACATGCTCGGGCTTCACTTGAACCGTGACGTGCAGGACAATCATGAACGTGCCTCCTTAACCGATGCAAGATTGCGCGTGCAGAACGGGCGTATGCCATACGCTACGGCGATTCCGGGATACCGGGTTACGTTGGCGGCCGAAATACGGCGAAAACCTTATCGGAGTTTGTGATCCAGGATTCCAGAAACTCGGCTTCGTCGGGCTTGCGCTTGAGTTCGGCCATGGCGCCGGCCAGGCAGAACCAATTCAACAATTCATGATGGCCGCGGTCCTCGGCTTGATCCAGCGTTGTGTCGCGCCAGGTTTCCCAGTCGCCGGCGCAAAGCGCTTGGTAGTAGCGTCTGTCCGACTCGACGTCGGGATACATGCGGCCGTGCTTCGCGGTCAGAAAAGAATGGGACCAACTCGACGATGCGATGAGCGCGACTTTCCAGGGACTCGCCGCCAACGCGTGCGCGGTGGCGGCGCCGATCTGAAAACAGCGCCAGGGCTGCGGACCGGGCGGATCGTCTTCGCCCTCTTCCAAGCGCCGTCCGACAGTAGGCGTCGGCGGGATGCCCCGACTCCCCGTGAGATGGCGGCCATAGGCGTTCACGGTAAACGGTACGATTGGATGATCAAAACCTTCCCGATCCCAGTCGAGATAGAGCACCGAATTCAAAAACGCGTGGCCCAGGTTGTTATGCAGCGGCCGGTAAGCGTAGGCGACGTCGAATCCCTCGTGAAGCAGCGCCGCGGCGACGTGCTTGCCGCCGGCGCGGTGGCCGCGAACGGTGAAGGTCTTTTCCTTCGGCTCATTCCATGAATTCACGCCGCGCTGGCTGTGCAGCCACGGCTGTGCGGTCACTTCGTCGTAGGCCAAGATGGAAAACGCCGGCACACAGTCGTCACGGTGGTTTTCGAACTGATCGTCGCCCCAGATCACGCAGAAGTCGGGTTTGAAGTCGTCTAGCGCCTGGCGCGCCCGGCGAAAACCGTCGATCATCGCCTGGCGATGAATGTCGGAATGGGCTTGCCCGTCATCGTCGCCCCACTGACAGCGCATGGGCTCGGGCCAGTTCTCCAGCGCCCGAAAGCGCTCCGGCAATGCGGGATCAGCCAGGCACATTTTGATACGCCGCGACAGGTTCCCTTGCGCCGAGAGACCCGGGTAGTGGGTAATGCCTAGACCAAGGATTTGTCCCATGATTGGCTCCTTGTCATTCGCTTATAGTGTCGCGTTTGGGGGCGTGTCAATATTTGAAAATGGCAACAGGCGATAAGGCAACCCGCAACGGTTGGAAACGACCGGTTCAAAGTTCAAGGTTCAAAAGTTCAAGGGGGGATTAGCCGTGGCCGTCGGAGAATTTCGGAAAGCAAGAAGAGATTGACAGGAAACGGGTTCGCTCGGTAGATTTATTTGAAAGCCAGGAGCTTAAGCACGGAGGTCAACGGAGGTTCAACGATGTCGGAGCGCAATGGCGAGAGCGGCGCGGGGCCGCAGAGCGCATATCAGAAGTTTCTCGACGATCTGCCGCGTACCGGGCCGGGGACCCGAGGGGGCGAGATGCTGCGGCGCTATTGGCACCCGGTCTGTTTGTCGGCCAATTTGAAAGACATACCCATCGCCGTGCGCATGCTCTGTGAAGATCTGGTGGTGTTTCGCGACGGCAAAGGTCGGCCGGGATTGATCGGCATCCATTGCCCGCACCGTCTGGCGTCGCTGGAGTACGGCCAGGTGCGCCAGGACGGTCTCATGTGCTCGTACCACGGCTGGAGATTTGACGTGAACGGCCGGTGCATTGACCAGCCGCTGGAGCCGCGCGAAGCGGCGGAGAAAAACAATATCCGCCATCTCTGGTATCCCGTCCAGGAATGGGGCGGCGTGGTGTGGACGTATATGGGGCCGGAAAAGGAAAACCCGCCGCCGCTGCCGAAGATCGACGTGCTCGCGCGCACCGACGGCGAAGTGAGGGTCGTTGACGGCGATTTGCGCAACTACAACTATCTCAACTGGATGGAGAACTTTGCCGACATGGGCCACGCGGTGATTCTGCACGCTTTGGAAGTGCGGGACATCCCCGACGAGCTTAAACCCTATAACGATTACAGCGTCAAAAACTGGATGCCGCTGCCTCTTGAGCATATCGAGACCGACTACGGCATGAAGACCGTCGCCGTGCTCGACACCGGCGACCCGCAAGTAAAATTCGTCAACACCTGGAGCCTCGCCATGCCGATACACTGGCGTTTTTCCGGTATCCGCTCCGGCTTTCCGCCGGATTTTACCGACGAACGGCAGGAGGGCGGCGGCATGATCCGCATCGTCGACGACACCCGCTTTGAGCTGTTTCGCTACAATCTCTTGCGCAAGGGAAACTTCAAAGGCGCCTGGGTTTTCGGCCTGCCGCAAGGCATGCAAGGAACCGTCGAAAGAAAATCCTACGACAAGCGGCGCTACTCCGGCTGGGAAGGCATCCCCGCGCTGGAGGATCTCGTCTTGCAAGAATCCCAAGGCGCCATACCGGAACGCCGTCTCGAGCATCTGGCGAGCTCCGACCGCGGCGTAATCCTGATGCGGCGCATCTGGCAGAAGGCGATGGACGATGTCGCCAACGGCAAGGCACCCAAGGGCATGATGCGCAAAAGCGACGGCATGCTCGAAGTGGATACGTTTCACGGCCACGTCAAGGCAAGCGAGCTCAGACTCGGGCCGGAAAATATGCCTTCGTCCCGCGACGGCGGGGGATTGATTCGCGACAAGAGCGGCAAGCTGGTGTTCGCATAGATATTGATTGTCGCGGCGAGTAGAGTCCCCACAGGGTTGTGCCATGACGCGCTCGCAGTTTTTGGCGGCGCATTTGAGAAAGGTCTGTCATTGATGAGTCCACTGCAAGCGAAGATGGCCGATATCGGCCAATTTGTCGGCGGCGGTATCTGGCGGCTGCGCGCCGACAAACTAAGTCCCGGCAGACTGTTTTGGATCACCCAGCTGAGAATTTTCCTGCTGGCCGGGCGCCGGTTCATGGAAGACCGCTGCGATTTGCGCGCCTCGGCTTTGACTTTTTACTCTTTGCTGTCGCTCGTGCCCGTCGTCGCCATGGCTTTCGGAGTGGCCAAGGGGTTCGGCTTGGAGAAGCTCCTTGAGACCCAGATTCTTTCTTACCTTGAAGGCCAGCCTGAAGTGGCCGACCGGATCCTGAGTTTTGCCCGAACTTTGCTGGAAAATGCCAAGGGCGGCGCCATTGCCGGGGTCGGCGTCGCGGTCTTGTTTTGGACGGTCGTGAGATTGCTGGGTATCATTGAAAGGTCCTTCAACGATATCTGGGGTGTCAAGAAAGCCAGAACCTTCGGGCGCAAGCTTGCCGACTATCTCTCCGTCATGATGATCTGTCCGGTGCTTTTTATTGTGGCGAGCAGCGTGACGGTGTTGCTGACGACTCAGGTCGCGGAGATGATCGAGAGGCTGACGTTTCTGGGCTATGCCGCAGGCATGATCATCTTTCTTCTGGAACTTGTGCCCTACGCGGTCATCTGGGCGCTGTTCACGTTTATTTACATCTTCATGCCCAATACCAAAGTCCAACTGAAATCCGCTCTGTGGGGCGGCATCGTGGCCGGCACGGTGTATCAGGTTGCGCAGTTCGCCTACATCAATTTGCAGATTGGCGTTTCCAACTACGGCGCGATCTACGGCAGCTTCGCGGCGCTGCCGCTCTTTCTGGTGTGGTTGCAAGTGAGTTGGCTGATCGTTCTTTTCGGCGCGGAGATCGCTTTCGCCCGCCAGAACGTCGCGGCCTTTGAATATGAAGAGGACTGTTTGAAGGCGAGCCATTCTTTCAAGAAAATGGCCGCCGTGTTGATGACGCGCGATTGCGTCAGAGCGTTTCTTCAAGGTCTCAAGCCTCCGACCGCCGAAGAAATCTCCCAGGCGCTGGAAATCCCGATTCGGCTGGCGCGATCGACGCTTTTCGAATTGACCGAAGCCAAAATACTTTCGGAGGTTGTTCCCCACGACGGCACCGACGTAGCTTACCAACCGGGATGTCCTCTCGACGATCTGACCGTGGCAAAAATATTGGAAGCCCTGGACAGACGGGGGCAGGACGGCATACCGATTGCGGAATCCCATGACCTGGAGCGGCTGCGCGACATTGTCCGGAACTTCGAGGACACCATCGAGAAGTCGCCGGCCAACGTCAAGGTCCAGGATCTTTAGCGTCCTGAATCAGAAGTTCGATGAATAAGTCGAATTACGTCCCGCGTCATTCCCGCGAAAGCGGTAAACCAGATCTCTTTGAATTTCCTGGATTCCGGCTCTTGCTAGCGATCGCCAGCTCGGCCGGAATGACTTTGAATGAGGTAACGAGCCTCGGAAACACCACACTAGCCGGCGTGAAGGGTGCATTCGTGCAAGGACTATTCTGACCGCGTCTCGACGGTAACCAATTAAAGGAGGCAAATATGATACGGAATATTGCCAGGGGCATCGGGGCGCTGACGATCGCGACTTTTCTCCCGCTTTCCGCGTACGCGGCGCAGAAGGCGCAGTTCGAGACCACCAAGGTCGATGGCACGGACAACGTTTATGTTTTTCGCTACGGGAATTCCCAGGCGATGTTCGTCGTGACCTCGGAAGGCGTTATCGCCACCGATCCGATCGGCTATGGCCGGCCGCAGGCGGTAACGGCCTATCTCGATGAGATCAAGAAGGTCACCAGCCAGCCGGTGCGCTACGTGATCTATAGCCACCATCACTTCGATCACATCGCGGGCGGCAAATCTTTCAAAGACGCGGGCGCCACTTTCATCGCGCACCGACGAGCGAAGGAGCGGCTGGAACAATTGCAAGACCCGCACACGGTGATCCCCGACGAGGTCGTCGATAAGGAGCGCACGATCAAACTCGGCGGAACCGTGCTGGAATTGACTTATCTCGGTCTCAATCACTCCGACTCGACGCTGGTCATGCGCTTGCCG
The DNA here is from genome assembly GCA_964539925.1 of uncultured Syntrophobacter sp. Classification (GTDB taxonomy): domain Bacteria; phylum Desulfobacterota; class Binatia; order UBA9968; family UBA9968; genus DP-20. Next base: position 28,684 of record CAZILB010000012.1, read on the forward strand.
AAAGAGAGGATTATCTTTACCGTGGACTGGCTGCCTGTGGGATCGCTGCCGGGGCGCGGCATGATCGATTCCTATCCGCTGGAGTGGGAGGAGTCGATCAAGAAGATCTTGGCGATGGACTGGGATCGACTCATTCCCGGTCATCCCGGCGCCGGCGGTAGGCTGGGAACGAAAAAAGATGTGGAAAACCTCCTTGCCTTTCTTCAAGACGCGTCCGCGACCGTGAAGGCGGAGGCGCAGAAAGGCGGGTGCTGGGATCGTGTGGAAAAAGAACTCCAGTTGACCAATCAGAAGCACTGGCCCAATTACGAGACCGCGCTGCCGTTCGTGCTGCGGCGCTACTGTGGCCTGTGGGGCCGCGGGACTTGAAAATCCGAGTCGGGAGCGGTGCAGCAGCCTGTAGAACCGCTGTTTATTGTCTTTATTGGGAATGGGTGCGCCTTGCGCACCAGGGCGCCAGCACGGTCGACAATCGCGCGATGCCGGACATCTGCCTGCAGCATCTGTGCGCCGTCATGATGATCGACGGCAAGGTGACTTTTGCGTCGGCGCACGATCAACGGCGCATGGGCGACCGTCGAGTTCTGGACCTGCGCCGGCGCGTCGAGCTTCGCGGCGATGACGCTTTGTCGGCGGTGCTGCCGAGCCGGCAGTTCATCGTGGAGCTGGTCCTGCGCGGCGGCCGAACACTCACACGTCACACGAAGGCCGTGCGCGGCAGCGCGGAGAATTCGATGACTCGGGCCGAGGTTGATGAAAAGTGTTTCGACCTGGTCGCGCCGGTGATCGGACGGGTGCGCGGCTGCAAGCTTTGCAACGCGGTCTGGAAAATCGAGACGCTGCACGATGTCCGCCGTTTGCGACCGCTGCTGCGTACTCAGGAGAGATAAAATCCCGGCCCAAGACATTCGAAATTTCGGGAAATGGACTCAAACTGGTCAATTAGACGCCAGCGCATCCAGAACCAGGGAAGTTTATTATTCTTTCATCATCCATGGTTTTAGTAAGGTTTTGCATTAGGCGGCGAACTGCACACCCCTCGCTACGCGACTCCAAGAGTCGCTACTCGGGGAAACGGACTGGGACGCCGACTGCCTAAATAGTTTCCCAAGGAAACTTGGCGAGGGCCGGGCAACTTCAAAAGATCGCGATTCGGGACGATTGTTCGTGTTTTCCGATTCCCCGAGTAGGCTGCGAAGCAGCCGTATCGAGGGGGAACATTTAGCGCATTGCGGCGATAATTTCAGGAAGCGAATCTGTCAAACTTCTCAAGCTATGGAATCCAGTAGCCATCTCGAACAATCGATCGCTGCCGCGAGGTCTCGAGAATGCTGTCGGTGCTCAAATCATCATCAGACCTGACGGGCGTGGACGTCCCGGGGCGGCGGTCCAGGGTTTGATCAGTAAAGCGGTGAGGACGGCGCCGAATAGCAGCAGCCCGCAGATTCCCCACAGCGTGGCGTCGTAGCTCTGACTGCGGTCGTAGAGCGCGCCGGCGACTACGGGCCCTATCACACCGCCCCAGGTGTAGAAAAAGGCCATGGTGCCGCGGATGGTGGCGAAATATTTCCGCCCAAAAAAATCGCCGATCGTCGCCCAGACGATGGGAAACGAAGCGTCGATGGCGGTGAAGAGAATCGTGAACGCCCAAAGCGGCCACAGTCCATCGCCCCAGGGGAGCAGTGATACGGAGACGGCGGCTGCGAGCATGCAGGCGGCGAGGAGCTTTGGACGATTAACCGCGTCGGCGATCGGCGCGATGACAAAGTGGGCTGCCCAATTCAAGAACGCGAAGGCGCCGAGCAGGAAGGCCGCGTGTTCCTGGCTCAAGCCCTTCCATACCATGATCGGTATGAAGTGCACACTGATTGTACTGTAAGCGGCGACGCGAACGGTCATGCCGATCACAAACAGCCAGAAGATCGGTGTCCTCATCGCTTCGCGCAAGGTCGGATCGATCAGGTTGGATTTCTTCTCGAACGAACTCGCCGCACCCTCCGGGTTCGACTCCAGCGCCGGCGGCGCGTCGCCATCGGGCCGCAGGCCCATGCTTTCCGGAGAAGGCCGCACACCGATGGCAAGAGGTATGCCCACGATCAGGAAAAGCGTTCCCGCGAAGATCGCGCCCCAGCGCCAGCCCCGCCTGCACCGCGAGGGCCAGGAGCGGTGTGAGCAGTGCGCCGCCAATGGGGACGGCCGAGCTGATCACCGTCATGGCGCGGGCACGGTAGCGGATAAACCAGGTGTTGCCCACGGCCATCGAGGCGTGGACAAAGCCCGGCGTAAAGGAAAGGGAAATGACACCGAGGTAAACGATCAGGAACGTCGTATAGCTATCCACCCAGGCAAGCAGGATATAGCCTGCGCCGCACATGGTTGTGGCGAGCAGGAGCATCGGGCGCGGACCGAAGCGGTCGATCAGATAGCCGACAAAGGGGCCTTCGAGAGCGCCTTCAGCGCGGGCAAGGGAAAACGCCAGTGAAGTCGCCGCGCGATTGATGCCGAGATCGCGGCTGAGGGGCAAAAAGAAAACGGTAAAGCCGTAGTTGTGCAGGCCGCCGCCGAGCACGCGCAAGGCGGTCACCAGTCCGACCATGCGCCAGCCGTGATAAACCTGTGAGAAATACCTGTGACGCGATTCCAGCGCTGTGCCCCGATGCGGCTTGAGTTCTGCATCGTTTCTCCCAGAAGCGCTCGAGGAAGGCAAGGGAAAAGTTAATCGGGTAGCGGTAGAATCTTTTGTGCCCGACCTCGCCGCGCATACGATCCGCTGGAAAGTCGGCGCCGATTGCGCTATTCGATCATCGACGATATTGCTGCCATGGGCTACTTTCGAAACTCCATTCTGGCGACCGCTCTCGGCCTCGTTCTGGGCGCCTATCTTGGCTGGGCGGCGACCCAAACCTGGACCGGCGCGCTGTCGACGATGTTCATCGTCGGCGTGCTGGCTATACTCGAAGTCTCGCTTTCTTTCGACAACGCCGTGGTCAACGCCTGTGTGTTGAAAACGATGACGCCGGTATGGCGGCGCCGTTTCATCACCTGGGGCATCGCCATCGCCGTCTTCGGCATGCGCATCGTTTTTCCCCTCGCCATTGTCGCGATCATCGCGCGCATCGATCCCATCTCGGCGCTGGTGAAGGCGGCCACCGATCCGGATGATTACTCGCGTGTGCTTAACAGCGCGCATATCTCGGTTTCGGCGTTCGGCGGCGCGTTCCTCGCCATGGTTGGTCTCAGGCACTTTTTCAACCGCGATAAGGTCGTGCACTGGATCGGCGTCATCGAGCGCCCTCTCACGCGCTTGGGGCGAGTCGAAGCCGTCGAACTAGGATTGGTTCTGCTCCTCATGTACCTGGTGTCCACCTGGCTTGGCGCCCATGAACAATTCGAATTTCTCGTTGCCGGGATCTTCGGCCTTGTGACCTACATTGCCGTGGATGGGGTTTCGGCGTTGCTCAAAGTCGAGTCGGCGGTCACGGGGGAGGTGGTGCAATCGGGCGCAGCCTCATTTCTCTACCTCGAAGTGCTCGACGCGAGCTTTAGCTTCGACGGCGTGATCGGCGCCTTTGCGCTTTCGAACAATCTTTTTATCATCGCCATTGGTCTCGGCGTGGGAGCCATGTTTGTGCGCAGCCTGACGATCATGCTGGTGGAGCGCGAGACACTGGCGTCTTATCGCTACCTGGAGCACGGCGCGTTCTACGCGATCATCGCCCTCGCCGTCATGATGTTTTTAAACGCGGTAACCCATATTCCCGAGGTCATCACCGGCCTGATCGGCGCGGCATTTATCATTGCCGCTTTCGTCGCTTCAATCCGCTACAATCGCCGCGTGCGGGGGGCGTGAGACAGGCGGTCGCGGCCGGGTCAATCAAGCGGTTGATTGCCTCAGCCTTTCGGAGTACGGCGATGTTTACGAACAAATTTAAGACGGCGATAAAAACTCCTGCCCAATCGAATACTTATCTTATTTTGTGGAATTAAATGCTCCTTGCTGCAAGTGGATCACTTCGCCCGTGATCCATAGAAAGTCGTAGAAATGGCCAGGGGCTCTGGTTTTCAACCTTAAAATCCTGCCGGCTGAGCTTCGTTCGGTGAATTTTCCACGCACTGTTTTCGTCAAAGCATCAACACCAGGGTTCAAAAGCGGATTAATCCGCGTTTGATCCTGTGCCAAGCAAGCAGCCTCAAATTCATTAACTCACAAAGGAAAGGAGGTGAAACCCTATGACGCTAAAGAAGCAAGTGATCGGTTTGGTTCTAGCATTGGCACTGGCGCCCGCGGCCGGCTTTGCCCAAGAGAAGAACGGCACTATCTCGGGTTATGACAAGGAGTCGAGAATGGTGACCGTGAAAGGCAAAGACTGGGAGCAGAAGGCCAAGGTCAGCAGTGCCGCCGCCAAGGACAAGGCCGATCTTCTCAAGTCGGGAACCAAGGTGAAGGTTCTCTTTGACGATCGGGGCGGCGGCGATGTCCGAGTCAAATCGATCGACGCCCGCTAAGAAATGCAGGGTCTATCCCGCGGCAAGGGGCAGAGTGAAATAGGTTCGCTCTGCCCCTTGGCTGCCTGCCGTTGGATGATTTCATTGACGCCCTACCCATTTATTTATATAAACCTATCAAATTCGTCGGTTTGAAAGTGCCTCGCGCGATTTTCATCGCACGGCGAGATACTCCGGCGCCTTATCTCTCGCCGTCACCACCGGGCGCCGCGACGGCGCGGACGTATAGTTTCATGCCTTCGGCGTTGACGATCTCCACCGTAGCGCCGGCGGCTACTTTTTGACCGGCGGGAACGGCATCGGCGCGCCAGAGCTCGCCCCGTACTCGGATGTGGCCGTGCGGATTCAACTCTCCCTCGGCTACGCCGCGCGCGCCGACCAATGCGGCCGAGCCGGTTTTTGCGCCGCCCTCGTAAGCAGGTTTGAGAAACGGATAGAGGAGCAGGTCTTTTAACAGCCAGGCACAAAAGCCGATCAGAGCGAGCGTGCTTGTGATCAATTGCCAATCCCAAAGACCCAGCAATATGGTGCCGGTGATCGCCCATCCCGGAATTTGCAGCAATAAGTATTTGAGCCAGGTTGGCATGCTAATAAACTATTCAGCTTGATGTCTCCCAGTCTGGGCCGCTGGCCCCCCATTTCAATTATCCCCTTTTCTCTATCGAAGGCGAGCGGGTCGCGGCAAAAGCTTTCTATTTTCAAAATTATCGGCCAAACTGGCGCCAATAATCTGCTAAAAAAGGAGCGCGCGCGATGCGGGAAACAATAGTGGGCATGGTGTTTGTTTTTGCTTTCTCAAATGTGCCGGTAAAGGCGGCTGCCCAACAGCCCTATTTCCAAGGCAAGACCATCACGCTCCAGGTCGGCGCTCCCGCGGGCGGCAGGCAAGATCGCATCGCTCGCACCATGGCCAAGTATCTGACCAAATATACCCCTGGCAATCCTGCGTTCTTGATCATGAATAAGACCGGCGGGCAAGGCATCCCGGCCATGCTGGCGCTCAGCAAGGGGCCTACCGACGGGAGTTTCATGTCCACGGTAATTTCCTCATACCTCGAAGCACCGTACTTCGGCGCGCCGGGAGCGGTGTACGACCCGCGCGTTTTCGTTTACATCGGCGGGCCAAGCACCGGCAAGCAGCGCAATGTTCTGATATTCCACCGGCGCGCGGGGATCAAAACCCTGGACGACTTAAAGACCCGGGAAGTCACGCTCGGTTCTCAAGGAGTGGGCAGCCGCAGTTATCTGTACTCCCGGCTGATGGAGGAAGTCTTGGGTCTCAAAGTCCGCTGGGTCCTGGGCTACGATACCCTGCAGCTCAACGTCGCCGTCGAACAGGGCGAGGTGCAGGGCCGGGTCAACGACGCGGCATCGATGATGACCGATAAGCCCGAGTGGTTTTCCAAGCGCGAGATCGTTGCGCTCGTGGCTATGACGTTGCCCGAAGGCTTGCCGCCGGCCAATCACCCCATCTTCGATGGGGTTCCGTCCATCATGCAATTCGCCCGCACCGATTCTCATAAAATTATCATCGAGAAAATCAATTCCACTGGCCGGTTGGGGGCGGCTTTGGCCTTTCCTCCGGGCACGCCGGAGTCCTTGCGCGCCACCATCGAGGAAGCGTTGCTGCAAGTCGGTAAGGACCCGGCGTTTCGTAAAGAATGGGAGGATCTGGTTTTGCAAGGAAATCCCTTTGAAGGGATGAACAGCGGCAAGGAAGTTCTGCAGGACGTAAACCTCTACACGGACTGGCGGCCGGAAATCTTGCGCCTGTACAGACGGCTGTCCCACGAAGCGCCGAAATAAAAAGTCAGCATCCGTCGGCCGACACATCCTGCTGAAAACTTCGCGAGGCCTTGAACCTGGAGCCTTGAACTTGAAACCAGCGCGAGAGGACGATCGCCTTCGCTCCGGAGGATTTTCCTGCACGCCTTTAATTGGACTTATCCCATTTTCCCATATAAGAGCTAGAAATCACGTCAACGGATCAATCCAGGAGCGGCTTCATGGACACCAATAAGACAATCACAATTCCGGTCGAGAACGTCGGGCAGGCTTATTTGGAGATTCTGCGGGCGCGGGGAATCAAATATTTTTTTGGCAATAGCGGCACAGACTTCGGGCCGATCATCGACGGGCTGGCGAAATTCGGCGCGGAGAAGAAAACGCATCCGATGCCGATCACCGTGCCCCATGAGTTCGTCGCCGTGAGCATGGCGCAGGGTTACGCGATGATCACCGGCGAGCCGCAGGTCGTGATGGTTCACGTCATCGTCGGGACGGGGAATGCTTCGGCGGCGGTAATGAACGCGTCGCGGCTCAATGTGCCGATGATTTTCTCCGCCGGCCGGACGCCGCTGACGGAGGAGGGAATGAGGGGGAGCCGGTCCAATTTTATTCACTGGGGGCAGGAGTCCTTCGATCAGGGCAGTTTGCTGCGCGAGTTCACGCGCTGGGATTATGAGCTGCGCAACGGCGATCAGGCGGAGGCCGTCGTCGATCGGGCTCTAGAGATGGCGCTCGGCAACCCCCAAGGGCCGGTTTATTTGACGCTGCCGCGCGAGGTGCTGGCGCAGAAGATGGACTCGGTGACGATCCATCCGTTTCGCAAGAACCAAGAGGAAGCCTTGCGGCCGACCGACGAGACCATCGAGCGCACCGTGGAAATATTGCGCGGCGCCAATAATCCTTTGATCATTACCGGCCGCTTGGGTTCGGATCCTACAGCGGTGAGAGCAATGGTTGCCTTTGCCGAAGCGATGACGGCACCTGTGGTGACGCCGGCGAGCCCGTTCGTAAGCTTTCCGAACACGCACGATTTTCATCTCGGCGTAAATTCGGGACCCTATGTCAAAGATGCCGACGTCATCGTCGTGGTCGAGAGCGACGTGCCCTGGTACCCGGCTCAGGGAAAGCCCGCGGAGAATGCGAAGGTGATCCAGATCGCCCGCGACCCGACTTACAGCGGCATTCCGATTCGCAATTTTCCCAAGGATATCTCCATCGGCGGCGATCCTAAGTTGGCGCTTACGCTGCTGGCGGCGGCATTGAGAAACGGGCCGAGAAACGAAAAGTTGCTGGCCGAGCGTGCCGAACGCATTCGCTCCACGCACAAACAGTATCGCGAGGGACTGAAAAAGAGAATCGAAAAAGCCAGCCGTGAGCGGCCGGTCAGCCATACATGGCTGGCCCATTGCGTCGATCAAGTGAGAGACGAGGACACGATCGTGCTTAGCGATCACGGCATCGGCAACGAGGTGCTGAACTTGAGCGAGCCGGAGAGCTATTTCGGCGGCTCTCCCGCGGGCGGTCTGGGTTGGGGCATCGGCGGCGGCTTGGGCATGAAGCTCGCCCGCCCCGAGAAGACCATCATCGTCACCGCCGGCGACGGCACCTATATGTTCAATAATCCGACCGCCTGCCATTTTGTTTCGCAGGCGTATCATTTGCCCGCGCTTACGATCGTCTGCAATAACGCGATCTGGCATTCCAGCAAAGCGGCGACGCAACAGGTGCTGCCGGACGGCTGGGCGCAGAGCACGGGCAACTTTCCTCTCTGCGAGCTTTCGCCGTCGCCGCGATACGAAAAGATCGTCGAGGCGCATGACGGTTACGGCGAGATGGTCGACGATCCCCAGGAGCTGCCGGCCGCGCTCAAGCGCGCGCTCAAAGTCGTGAAAGAGGAAAAACGGCAAGCCGTGCTCAACGTGATCTGCGGGACGCACTAGTTTCGGCGCGCAGACCACGGGCTCGCGGGTCGTGATCGTGGTCAGATTCGATTACGGATCGCGCTTGATGGACGCGGTCACGAGGCTTGGGGTTGGTTCTTGGCCGCTTTCAGGCACTCCGCATACATCTCTTCGTAGGTCGATGTCGATGCTTCGGGGTTGTTGGCGCTTGAACTGTCGAAAGAATCTGCGCCGTTGGCGGATTTCTCGATTCGGGCGAGCCCTTTTTTAAATAACGGTACGGCGTCGGCAAACCGCTCCATTTTGTAGTAGGTCGCGGCTAGCGGCAGCATCGTGGAAGACTGATCAGGCAGCAGTTCCAACGCAAGTTTTTGCACGAACTCGGCTTCCTTGAGCCGGTTTTCGTTGTGGAGCTTATGGCCGAAATCGCCGAGCCAGGCGGCGATTTGTCGCATGGCGCCATCCAGGTCGGCGTTTTTCGCGATGCCGGGCAGCTCCTTTCGGTTGTACTCATAACCCTCGGCAAGAGACACGAAACGAAAGACATTCTCTTTGGTTTCCAGCCGGGCAATCAGCTCGACCAGGAATGGGGACGGCAGGTTTCGCCAGCCGCTTCGGCTGGTCAGCACTTTGAAAAGGCTTTCTTTTTCCGGCAGACCCGTGCGCTCGAAGAGATGGTATCTTCGCAGCAATGCGCGCACGATAATCCGGGGCCCCAGGAACTTTGGCAACACCCGCCGGTAAAGAAATAACGCAAATAACGCAATGCCGACTATCCACACAACGGCTTCCATCGAGCAGCCCTCCGCAGAATGTTTTGATTTCATCCATCATGCCGTGGCAGAAGCCGAATTCAAGACGTTCCCCGGTGCGGCGAGGCCGCAACCCAAAGAAGAATTACCTCCCGCAAAGACGCAAAGCGCGCAAAGAAACAAAATAGCTCTCCGAGCCTGGCGTTCTTGGCGCCTTGGAGGCGCTGAGAGCGCGGAGTCATCTGTCTAGAATCGAACCCCTCTGCGTCCTCCGCGTCTCGGCGGTGAGTCTTCTGCAGGGGTTCCCCAAAGGATCGGATCGAGTGGAGCGGTTCCAAGGATTTGAGCCTCGGAACGCTTGATCCAAAGGCGGCACTTCTGCTAAGGAGTGCCGTCGGACTTCGCCTTTGGGAGGTGCTTATGAAACCGGCGCTTCATATCATTGCAATGGCGCTGCTTTGCGCCGCGGCTCGTCTCGAAGCGCCCAGGCTCGGATAGTCGCAACCCGCGGAAGGCTTGGAAGGACTGGAATGCAACGCGCATGAAGACTCCCCACATCATCGTCGCCGGCGGCGGCCCCGTGGGCGTGGTCGCGGCGCTTGCCTGCGCGCAGCATGACTACGCCGTCACGCTGCTCGAAGCCGATGACCGGATCGATGACAGCCCGCGGGCGGCGACCACGCATCCTTCCACTTTGGAGATGATCGCCCGGGTCGGCCTCATCGATCAATTCATTCAAGAAGGTCTGGTGGCGCGTTATTTTCAGTTCTGGGATAAACCGACGCGCACCAAGATCGTCGAGTTCGATCACGGGTTTTTACGCGATGAAACCCCTTTCCCGTTCGTCGTCCAAACCGAACAGCACAAGCTCGCCCGTATGGGCGTCGAGCGGCTCGGAACCTTTGGCGACGTCGATGTGCGATTCGCCACCCGGGTGACGGGCGTCGCTCACGACGCGCACGGCGCCACCGTGATGGCCCTGGGTCCGGACGGCAACGAAACGTTTCGCGGCGACTATGTCATCGGCGCCGACGGCGGCCGCAGTACGATTCGCAAGGCGCTCGATATCGACTTCGAAGGCTTCACCTGGCCCGAGCATTTTCTCGTGCTGACGGTGCTCGACGACTTTCAGCAGCTCTTGCGCGGTTGTTGCTTTCGCAATTACATGGCCGACCCGGATGAATGGACCAACCTCTTCAAAGTCGCCGGCGACGACGGCAAGGGCCGCTGGCGCGCCGTGTTTCCCACCGGCAGTGAAGAGAGCGACGAATCGGCTCTGAGCGACGAGTCGGCCTACGGGCGCCTCGAGCGGGTTTTTCCGCTCGGCCGCCGCTACCAGGTGGTGCATCGAAATCTTTATAAAATCCATCAACGGGTCGCCGCCACCTTCCGCAAGGGCCGGGTTTTTCTCGCCGGCGATTCGGCGCATGTGAATAATTCCGTGGGCGGCCTCGGGCTCAACGGCGGCATTCATGATGCCATGGAGCTGGTCGACACTTTGCATCAGGTCGTAACAAAGCAAGCGGATGAGAGCCTGCTGGATCGCTACACGCGGCGCAGACGGACGCTCAATATCGAGTTTGTTCAGGAACAAACCATCCTCAACAAAAAGCGACTCGAAGAACGCGAACCTGAGTCGCGCCAGGCTCGCTTCGACGAGCTTCGCGCCATTGCCGAGGATCCCGCCAAACACAGGGAATTTTTGCTGCGCACTTCGCTGATTGCCAGCGTGCGCAAAGCACGCAACATGGCATAGACGAGGTATATCGCGCGGAATCGCCCGCCGGCGGGTCGCTGAGCGGTCATCTGCCCCGGCGCCCGCGCTGCCGCCCGGTTGTTATGAGAAGCCAAAGGCCGTTCGTTTTGCCGACGCGTTAAAAACCGGCGGATGATTGACTGCGGGCCCGGGAATGGTTAATTGTTTGTTCCGTTAGAACCCAAGGAGAGACTCTATGTCCAAAGGATCGTTGAAGTTTCTGGTTTTCATTCTATGGTTTGCGGCGGCGCCGGTGGTGGTGGCGCAGGAGCGATTTTCATTTTTTCAGGCGAGCACTCCGGAGAGCGTCGAACG
>CAZILB010000013.1:0-7749 GCA_964539925.1 uncultured Syntrophobacter sp.
CGCGGCAACCGGGCCCGCAGCTCAGCCGCGAACCCCGTTGGCCGGACAAGGGAAGTATAGCGACCTCGTAATGCGCGGCGGGTGCGGCTTCACGGTGCTACGCTCCCGCCAGGTTGGAGAACTGTCATGACAACAGTTGCGGCTACCCGACCCGCGCCGCAAACGCCGGCCCGTGAGGCCGGCACGCACGACCGCCACGACCGCCTGTTCTACGGCGGCATGGCCATTGCGCTGGGGCTCACGGTTTTCGCCGGATTCGCGTCGACTTACTACCTGCGATTCTTCACCGGCGGCCCAAAAGCCACACTCACCGGGGGACCGTTCACCGCGCTCGTCCACGTGCACGGCGTGCTCTTTACGGCCTGGGTGCTGCTCTTCATCGTCCAGACGGCTCTCGTCGCCAGTCGCCGCGTAGCGGTGCACCGTCGGCTGGGAGTGGCGGGTGCCGTGCTCGCGGCGGCGATGATAGTGGTAGGCATGTTCCTAGCCATTGCCACCGCGGCACAGGGCTTGGCACCGGCGGGAGTGGATCCGCTGGCCTTCCTGGTCATCCCCATCTTCGACATGGTCCTATTCGCGACTTTCGTCACCGCCGCCCTGGCATTGAGGCGCGACAAGGAGGCGCACAAGCGGCTCATGCTGCTGGCCTACGTCAGCATCGTCGTGGCCGCGGTAGCGCGCCTCCCCGGCGTGTTGCCGCTGGGGCCTCCCGCGTTCTTCGGCCTGTCGTTTCTCTTCGTCGTGGTGGCCGGGATCTACGACTTCCTCTCGCGGCGGCGGGTGCACAAGGTCTATCTGTGGGGCGGGACGTTCCTCATAGTCTCTGTACCGCTGCGTTTGGTCATCTCGAGTACGGACGCCTGGCGGGCGTTGGCGGAGCTGTTGACGAGATAAGACCGCGCGTCTGGAAGGATCTGCACCAACGCAAGACGGCCCAGGTTGACGGTGCGTGTGACAATGGAGATTCGGGATGCAAGCGCCAAGGAGATCGAGGCCGTGCGGGCGCTACTAATCGAATGTCGGCTTCCCATCGACGGTATTCCCGAGGAATTGGAGTCGTTGTTCGTGGCAGAGGTTGACGGTCGGATCGTTGGCGTCGCCGGTATCGAGCTTCATGGTGCTGACGGTTTGATGCGATCCGTCGCCGTTTCGCCAGACTCGCGCGGTCGGAATTTGGCGTCCCGGCTCTGCGCCGAGATCGAAAGGCGCGCCGAGTTCGTTGGTGCTCAAAGACTCTTCTTGCTGACGGAGACGGCAGAATCCTTTTTCGTGAAACGAGGCTACCGGTCGGTGGATCGGGCGCTTGCTCCGCCCGCAATCGCATCATCGCGAGAGTTCTCGGCCGTTTGCCCGGCCTCGGCTGTGTTGATGGTGCGTGAGTGCCTCCGATGATTGTGCGTCAACCCGCGGTTATATCCGACAGGCCTTCGGCCCGCAGCTCAGCCGCGAACCCCGGTTAACCTTTAACTGATCGACGCAACGATGGTTTCGCGGCTATGTTGTGTGGTTGGTCGGTCGCGGTTTTCACCAGTCTTTATTGGCGACAGGGCGAGCTTGGCGCCAGCTACACGGTGATTCAATGCGCGGCCGATAGTAAAGAGCCGGGGAAAGACGAATTTCCGGGCGGTTTTTTGTTCTGAGTTTTTTCCATCCTCCGATCGCCACGATACCTGACTCTGCAGCAGCTCAATGATCCCGTCCTGAAGCTGTTGTCGGTCGTTTATCTCCGCCCCTTATGTCCGCTTACGTGCCGCTCTGGTGCAAGAGCAACTTTTCCTTTCTCGAGGGCGCGAGCCATCCGGATGAACTGGTGGACGAGGCCTACCGGCTCGGTCTGCCGGCCCTCGCGCTGACGGATCGGGACGGCGTTTACGGCGTCGTGCGCGCGCATGTCAAAGCGCGCGAGACCGGCGTCAAACTGATTATCGGTTCGCAGATAAGCGTGAGCGACGGCGCGACGATCGTGCTGCTGGCGCAGGACCGCGGCGGCTACGCCAATCTGTGCCGGCTGCTCACCCGAGGACGGCGGCGTTCGGAGAAAGGCGAGAGCGCCGTTACTTGGGACGAAGTTTGCGCCCACGCGCCGGGACTGATCGCGCTCTGGAACAGCGAAAACACATCTGTCATGCCCGCGAAAGCGGGCATCCAGGCACTTCATAACGAGGTCAAGGATCAGAACCTGGATTCCCGCCGACACGGGAACGACGAAAGCGAAAGATGTCGCGTTGGCGACGTGACCGAATTGGACCAAGTTGCCGGCAATCTGCGCGATGCGTTCGCGGATCGGCTCTACGGTCTGCTCGCGCGCCACCGGCGCGAAGAAGAAGTGCCGCAGGAAGCGCGCCTGCGCGCGCGGGCGAAGCGTTGCGGATTTCCCTTGGCGGTGGCCAACGAGGTGCTCTATCACACGCCGGCGCGCTGCCGGTTGCAGGACGTGCTGACGGCGATCCGTCACGGTATTCCCGTCGCCTCCTGCGGCCGCAAGCTCAAGCCCAATGCGGAGTACGCGCTCAAGCCACCCTATGCTTTCGCCAGGCTTTACGGCGACGACCCGGCGGCCGTCGAGCACACTCGGGAGATCGCCGGGCGCTGCAACTTCCCGCTTGACGAAATCCGCTACCGCTATCCGTCGGAAAAGTTGCCGGACGGTATGTCTTCGGGGGAGTGGCTGCGCCGCCAGACTTTTAACGGCGCGCGCCGCCGTTACGGCGGCGAGATTCCGAGCGACGTCGCCGACCAGATCGAAAAAGAATTGGCAATTATCGAGGCGCTCGACTATCCAGGCTATTTTTTGACCATGTGGGAGATCGTCGAGTTCTGTCGCGCCAACGGGATTCTCTGCCAGGGGCGCGGCTCGGCGGCCAACTCCGCAGTTTGCTATTGCCTCGGCATCACCGCCGTCGATCCGGTGCGCATGGGGCTGCTCTTCGAGCGTTTCATTTCCAAAGAGCGCGCCGAGCCGCCGGATATAGATCTCGACATCGAGCATGACCGACGGGAGGAAGCGATCCAGCATGTCTACCAAAAGTACGGCCGCGACCGCGCCGCCATGGTCGCCAACGTGGTGCGCTATCGCTCGCGCTCGGCGCTGCGCGATGTCGGCAAAGCCCTGGGGCTATCCGAGACCGCCCTCGACCGGGTCGCCAAGTTTCTTTCTTCTTACGAAAACGTTCGTCCGGAAGCGCTGGCCGAGATGGGACTGGATCCGTCGAGCGGCGCCAACGAGCATCTGCTTCAGCTCGCCAACGAGATCTTGGATTTTCCGCGCCATCTGTCGATTCATCCGGGAGGTTTTTTGCTCGGCCACGAGCCGGTGCACGATCTGGTGCCGACCGAAAACGCCACCATGCCCGAGCGCACGGTGATCCAGTGGGCCAAAGAAGATGTCGAAGACCTCGGTCTGTTCAAGGTCGATCTGCTCGGCCTCGGCGGTCTCACGCAGCTCGATCTCTGCTTCAAGCTCTTGCGCGCCCACCGCGGCGTGGAACTCTCCATGGCGACGATACCGCCGAACGACGAGGCGACTTTCGACATGATCTGCAAGGGCGACACGGTGGGCGTTTTTCAGATCGAGAGCCGAGCGCAAATGGCGATGCTGCCGCGGCTTAGGCCGAGAACTTTTTACGATCTGGTGATCGAGATCAGCATCGTTCGTCCGGGACCGATCACCGGCGGCATGGTGCATCCCTATCTGCGGCGGCGCCAGGGCAAAGAGGACGTCAAGTATCCGCATCCGTCGTTAAAGCCGGTCCTGGAAAAAACTCTCGGCGTGCCGCTGTTTCAAGAACAGGTCATGCGGTTGGCGGTGGTCGCCGCCGACTACACGCCGGGCGAAGCGGACCAACTGCGCCGCGACATGGCGGCGTGGCACCGCACCGGCCGAATGGAGCGCCATCGCGAGCGGCTGATCACGCGCATGCAAGCGAGGGGCATCGCCGCCGAGTTCGCCGAGCGGGTCTTCGAGCAGATCCGCGGCTTTGGCGAATATGGCTTTCCCGAGAGCCACGCGGCGAGCTTTGCGCTGATCGCCTACGCGACGGCTTGGCTCAAGTGCCATTATCCGGCGGAGTTCGCCTGCTCGCTGCTCAATGCCCAACCGATGGGATTTTATACGCCGGCAACCATCGTCGAAGACGCCAAGCGCCACAAGGTTGTCGTGCGGCCGATCGATATTCAGACGAGCGACTGGCCGTGCAGGCTGGAGCTTTGCCCGGAAAGCACCGCCGGCTTCGCCGTGCGCATGGGGGTGCGCTACGTGAAAGGTTTGGGTGAAGCAGAATGGGAGAGCCTTTCTCAGGCGCGAAAGGAAGGGGCTTTTGCCTCGCTGCAAGATTTCGTCCGCCGCACAGCGCTGGATGAAGGCGCTCTCGGTGCGCTCGCGGAAGCCGGCGCCTTCGACAGTCTGGGCGTCGACCGGCGCACGGCGCTGTGGGACGCGCGCCGCTTGGCGCGGACGCGGCGTGAATCCCTGCCGTTGCCGGCGCGCGAATCGCGCCCGGGGTTCGCACCGTTGAGCGATTTCGAAGAAGTCGGCTGGGATTACCGCCGGACATCGCATAGCGCGCGGCGCCATCCGCTGGCGCCGATGCGAGCAGGCTTGATTCGCCAGGGATTGCCGGACGCGCGCGCGGTGGCGGCGATGAAAAACGGCGAAAAAGTTCGCTACGCCGGGCTGGTGATCTGCCGCCAGCGCCCGGGGACGGCGGGCGGCGTGGTGTTCATGACCCTGGAAGACGAAACGGGCTTTGTCAATGTCGTGATTTGGGAGAGCGTCTTCCAGCGCTACGCCGTGCTGGCGAAAACCGTGAGTTTTCTCGGTATCAGCGGGACGATTCAAGCCGAAGACGGCGTGGTTCACTTGGTGGCGGACGACCTCTGGGAGCCGAGAGTCGAGCTAAAACCGGCCAGCGCTCGCAGCCGCGATTTTCATTGAAGAGAATTTCACCACAAAGGGCCTAGCACGGCAAACGCACAACTAAAACAGGAAAAGAGTTTAACCACAGAGAACGCAAAGGACACAAAGTAGAAAAGATCAGAATCGGACGTTAACCGTAAAGAGAGCAAAAGTAGGGGCGCGATTCATCGGCCCCAAGACCGAAAATTGGGATGATCTGCTAGAAGATTACGAAGCACACGGAAATTTCTCTGAAGGGGCGGGCTTCGATCCCGCCCTCCATTCCCTTTGTGTTCTTTGCGCTCTTTGCGGTTAAATTTCTTCGTCGCGTTTGCTACGCCACCGCTTTGGTGGCGCCTTTTTCGACTCGCGCCTTTAAGCGCGGGTAGAAGCCCAGCGGGTTGTCCCAGAAGATCTTCCGCTTCAGGTCGTCGCTCACGTCTTTGCGGTTGATCAAGTTCGGAATGTCGTGGCTGAAGTCGCGCTGGTCGCGCTCGTGGGGATAGTCCGACGCCCAGAGGAGCGCGTTGTCGTTGGCCACCTGCGCCGCCAGCGGCAGCGCCGTTTCTTCGACTTCGACGGCAAAATAGATGTTGCCCTTTTTGATGTACTCGCTCGGTTTCAGCTTGCAGCGCGGCGAGTAGTGGCCTTTGCGTTCCTGCTCTTCGTCCATGCGGTCCATCATGTAAGGCACCCAGCCGACGCCGCATTCGATGCAACCGAACTTTAAATTGGGATAAAGCTCGAAAACCCCTTCGAACATCAGCGCGACCAATTGGCGGATCTGTGCGAAGGGATGCTCCAGGGTATGGCCGATGGTGAAATTATTGACCATATCGAGACCGAGGGCGGGCATGCTCAAGCCGCCGTGGGTCGAGACCGGCACGTCGAGCTTCTGCGCTTCTTCCCAGAGAGGATAGAACTCCGGGCCGCTGTAGACACGTCCGCCGGGCGCCACTGCGGGAAGCACGGCGCCGACCATGCCCAGCTCGTTCACCGCGCGCCGCAATTCTTTAACCGCTTCGGATATGTCCTGGATCGGCAAGAGCGCGACGCCGACCAGGCGCGGGCTCACGGCCATAAACTTATTGTAGAGCCAGTCATTGTAAGCGCGCGCCATGCAGATCGCCCAGTCCTTGTCCTGGATGGCGCCGTGGGTGAGCCCCTGGGTCGGGTAGAGAACCGTAAGCTCGATCTTATTGATGTCGAGAAAATTCAGCCAGTCCTTGGCGCTCGGTCCGGTGCCGCCGCCGGCCCAGCCGCCGGGTTTGCGCAGCGAGCGCAGAAAGCCGTCCATGGTCAGTCCCGGCCAAAAGGAATAGCTGTGGTGCCATTCGAGATCTTTATAGGGCGGACCGATGAACTCGCGCAGCTCGCTGTCCAGCTCCATCACATGCCCGTCGGCGTCGATGATGCGGTAGTCAGCCATAATTCCCTCCTACTTTTGAATCGGTCTTGATTTGTCAACCGCTACGTTACCCTTTGACGGTCATACCGAGAAGCGTGGCGACGAGAAATGATTCTTCAGTATCCGGAAAAATCTCTCCCTGCGGTGGAAATGACAGTGAGAGTATTTACGTGGTGCGCGTGTTTGCGGCGAACAGTTCCTCGACCGTCAGATTCCGGCCCAGCATGCCTTGCTGGCCGGCAAATTTGATCAGGTTCTCAACGTCGTTACGGTTTTCCTTAAAGCCCTGGTAGAAAGGGTCCTTGCCGAAAAACTTTCGCTCTTCTTCCAGATAGGAGCGCGCCCAGGCAAAGCTCAGGCGGTGCGGCTGCTCCATGAATTCGTCGTAGGCTTTGCGGGATTCCATGAGCGCTTCAAATAGACTGGTGGCGACCCACGGGTCCCGGTCGAGGATGTCTTTCTTGATGACCACGGGGTGCATGATAGGAAAAATGCCAGTCCGATTATAGTAATCTCGCTCTTCGCGTTCGAAGTCGGGAAACAGCCGTTCAACCGTGCCTTCGCCGCGAATCCAACGCTGCGGCAGATCCGGTTCGACTTCCGCGTCCACTTTGCCTTCGACCAGCAAGTCCTCGAGCTTGCGTTTGCCTTCGACGAATTCGACTTTGATTCCCGGCGGCAACTTGAAGCCGACATGCTCTTTGTTGACAATCACCCAGGTGACGTCGCTGACGCCGAGATCGTAGCTGTTCATCAGCATGCCTTTGGTCACCAGCGCCAGAGTGTTTTCGTAACTGCGCAGGCCGATACGGCCGCCTTTCAGATCCGAGGGTTTCTTGACGCCCGAGCCGGCGCGGATGAAGCAGAACTTATGCCCCCACATGCGGCGTGGAAAAAAGGGGATGGCTTGCAGCCAGTCGATGTCTTGCCCACGGGCGACGAGATACGACGACATGGAGAACTCGCAGGCGTCGTACTCGCCGTAATGAAACATGCGCTCGTGGCGTATGCCGCTTTCGACCGTGATGACGTTCAGGTCGATGCCCTCGACTCGAACCTCGCCGTCCCGCAGCGGTTGCAAATAATCGTATTTATCGAAAGCGATGGTGAGCTTGAGTTTGGCCATGAGGGTATCCCTGTGAAGAGGTTCTTGATCGGATCATAAAAGTCCGGCCATTCGGTGTCAATGATGGGAGCGGTTTCATTGACACCCTCGGGGGGCGGTGTTAATTGAGACCGATCGAGAGAGGCTAACGCGAAAGGGGACGGCCATGCGCTTTCAAGATAAATCCGTAATCATCACCGGCGGCGGCGGCAAGATCGGCAAAGCTTACGCGATCGGCTTCGCCAAGGAGGGTGCGAAAGTCGCGCTGCCGGACATCGCCAGCGCCGATCACGTGGTCAAAGCAATCCGCGACATGGGCGGCACGGCGATCAGCATGGCCTG
>CAZILB010000013.1:7849-26382 GCA_964539925.1 uncultured Syntrophobacter sp.
ATCACGTGGTCAAAGCAATCCGCGACATGGGCGGCACGGCGATCAGCATGGCCTGCGACGTGTCGGATGAGAAAAGCGTCAAGGCGATGGTCGATCAAGTGGCCAAACAATTCGGCGGCGTCGATGTGCTGGTCAACAACGCCGCTTACTTCATGAACGTGAAGAAAAGTCCGTTTTGGGAAATGGCGGTCGACGAGTTCGACAAGGCAATGGCCGTCAACGTACGCGGTTCATGGCTTTGCGCCAAGGCGGCGTTTCCGTACATGAAGCAGGGGGGCAAGGGGAAGATCATCAATATCTCATCGGGCACCGCCCTCAACGGCGGGCAGAACTATATCCATTACGTGACTTCGAAGGGCGCGCTCATTGCCATGACCCGGGCGATGGCGCGCGAGGTGGGCGATCATAATATTTGCGTCAATACCGTCAGCCCCGGCTTCGTCGTCACCGAAGGGCGCGCGGTGGACCCGGCGTTCAACGCCAACCGTGTCGCGAACCGCTCGCTCAAGCGCACTCAGGTGGAAAATGATCTGGTCGGCACGGTGTTGTTTCTGGCTTCCACCGAAAGCGACTTCATGACCGGCCAGTTACTCAACGTCGACGGCGGCGCACATTTTGTCGGATGAAGTAAGTAAGGGGTGAATTGGGAGTAAGTGGTTTCCGGTCCGAGACGCCTCACGAACTGTCGATCAAGACAGTAATATTGAATCAACTCGGTTGATTTTGCCAGGAGCCATTCATGCGGTTCAAAGACAAGTCCGTGATCATCACCGGCGGCGGAGGAAAGATCGCCAAGGCGTACGCCACGGCATTTGCCCAAGAAGGCGCGAAATTATCCCTGCCCGATATCGCCCGCGCTGATCATATCGTCAAAGCGATTGAAAATACCGGCGGCACGGCGATCAGCATGACCTGTGATGTCTCCGACGAAAAAAGCGTCCGGGCGATGGTCGATGAAACGGTTCGGCAGTTCGGCACCGTCGATGTTCTGATCAATAACGCAGCTTATTTTATGACGGTCTGGAAAGGGCCTTTCTGGGAAATGGCGGTCGACGAGTTCGACAAGGCGATGGCGGTCAATGTGCGCGGTTCATGGCTCTGCGCCAAGGCCGTCGTGCCGCACATGCAGAAACAGAAAAAGGGCAAGATCATCAATATCTCTTCCAACGTCGCCCTGACCGGCAACCCCAACTACATCCACTACGTCACTTCCAAGGGGGCGATCATTGCCATGACCCGGGCGATGGCCCGCGAGCTGGGCGACTGGAACATTTGCGTCAATACCGTGAGTCCCGGCTTCGTCGTCACCGAAGGGCGCCAGGTCGATCCCGAGTACGAAAAAGTCCGCGCCCAGCAGCGCAGCCTTAAACGCTCCCAGGTCGAAACCGATCTCGTCGGTACGGTGATGTATCTGGCTTCGCCGGAAAGCGATTTTATGACCGGGCAGCTGCTCAACGTGGATGGCGGCTTTCATTTCGTCGGGTGATCTGACCGTGGCGTTGTCCCGGCGCGCGCCGTGGATTGTTCGACGTCGTTAACGCTTCACCTCGCTCGGACATTTGTTTGTGCCGTGGCTGCGAATTAAACTAACCCGCATGGAATTTCCAAGACCTTCGTTTCTCAACTACACGCCGGTGCCGCTGGCTTTTGGTACCAGCGGATTGCGCGGTTTGGTCCAGGACATCACCGATCTAGAGGCCTATGTCAACATCAAGGGAACTCTTCGTTTTCTCTTGGAAGTTAATGATATTTCAGCAACAAGCGTTGTGACAATCGGCGGGGACCTGCGGCCGAGTACGGACCGGATCATGCGCGCCGCCGTTCAAGCGATCATCGATCTGGGTTTACAGGCCGAGAATGCCGGCAAGATTCCCACCCCGGCGCTGGTGTTGCGGGCTATTGCGAATCGACGCGCCGGCGTGATGGTGACCGGCAGCCACATTCCCTTCGATCGTAACGGTATCAAGATCAACAAAAGCGGCGGCGAAGTGCTGAAGTCCGATGAAGCCGGGATCATCGCGGAGGTCGAGCGGGTGCGCGCCGAGGAGTATGGCCGCAGCGCCGAAAATTCCATGTTCGATGGTTGCGGTATGCTCAAGCGCCCACCGGAGTTGCCGGCGCTCGATCGAACGGCCGAAGAGTCCTATGTGAATCGTTATTTAAAGACCTTTGCACGCGATAGCCTTGGCGGTCTCCGCGTCATGGTCTTTCAGCATTCGGCGGTCGGTCGGGACCTGTTAGCTCGGATCCTGCGCGACCTCGGCGCAGAAGTCATCGCCGTGGGGCGAAGCGATACGTTTATTCCCGTCGATACGGAAAATATCACCGACGACCAGCTCGTTCGATTGCAGGAGTTCGCCTCTGCCGCTGACGTCGGCGGCGCATTGCCGCACGCCATTGTGTCGACCGACGGCGACTCCGACCGGCCGCTGGTGTCGGCGGTCTTGTCGGCCGACGAGGCCATGTCGAAGCGAGCGCGCGTGCGCTTTCTTCCCGGCGATCTGCTCGGCATCGTCGTCGCCGAATACTTGCGGGCCGATGCGGCGGCGGTGCCGATCAGCGCCAATGACGCCGTCGAGTGCCGCTTGCGCGAACGGCAGATCACGCTCCAGAAGACTAAAATCGGTTCGCCCTACGTTATTTCCGCGCTCGATGAACTGCGCGGTTCCGGGAAAGTGACGCGTATCGTCGGCTGGGAGGCCAACGGCGGCTTTTTAACCGGGAGCGATATCGCCGTCGGTGAATCCAAACTAGCAGCGCTGCCGACGCGCGATGCGATACTGCCCATCTTGGCGAACCTATCCGCCGCGGTGGCGCAGGGGATCAGCTTGGCCGAACTGTGGAATCGCTTGCCGTCGCGTTTCGGCCGCGCCGGATTGATCGACAATTTTCCGACGGCCGCGAGCCAGGGGATTTTGGCTAGGATAGTTCCTCCCGGCAACGTCGTCGAAGTACAGTTCGACAGAAACGGATCGGCGCTCGATCGCAGCCGTGCCGACGGCACCGTCGCGCCGCTGGCATCGGTCGTGGTTGAGGAGTGGCGACGACGTAAAGAAATACTGCAAAATTACTTCGTCAAGGCATTAGGATTCGATGATATCGAGCGCATCAACGTTCTTGACGGAGTGCGAATCTATTTTCGCAACGGCGATATCGCCCATATCCGCCCGTCCGGCAATGCCCCGCAGCTGCGAATCTACGCCAACGCCGACTCCCAAGCGCGCGCCGATCAAATCGTCGAGTTTGCCTTGCGCGAGCCCGGCGGCATCTTGCGCCGGTTGGAACGAGCCCTTGCGTCATAGCACCTGCCGTCACGATTGCGAAATCTGCTGACGCGAGATAGAGCATCGACCCTCTCGATATTTCCGGTCTTTAGGACAATTCCCTGACGGGTTTGTAGGGAATTCACTGCCTACCTTCTCATCTGCCAAAGCAGTAAATCGGCAAGCCGCGCAAAATTAAAAGGAATATTGGGTTTGTCATGACTGGCATGAGCATTGCGCCAGACGCTAAGTGTCATTGCCGTAATATCCCTTGGTGGAGGTCTTGATGAAAACCATTGCTTTATGGGTAACGCTTCTGTTCATTGGCTTAAGTCAAAGCGGTTGCGCCTTTCTCGGCGGAGCGGCGGTTGGCGGTTTGGCGACCGGCGCGGGTTATGAAATCAACGCGCGCAATCAAATGCAACGGCTGGAAGATGACTATAGGAGAGAAAGAATATCGCGCAGAGAATATGAGAGCCGTAAGGCGCAGATCGAGAGAGGCTCGATCCTTTATTGACATCCGCGGTTGCGATGAAGTCCAATGAAGTTTATTGACCGTACGCTCTCGGTTCTCATGATAGCGACCCTTTTCTTCGGCGTCTCCGGCTGCATGGAGAATATCGCGTTGATCGGTCGTCCCTCGATCGCGGAGGGGGAGAAAGACGTTGTTGGCGAAGTCGAGCGCGTGGATCTGACGTCTCGGCGGATCTATTTGCGCGCGGATCGAGGCGGCAGACAAGTCGTAAGTTTCAGCGCGGATGCGCAGGTCCTTGATCGCGGCCGTGAGTATCCCGTATCACGGCTCGAGCCCGGCGATGTCGTGGCGATGCAGCTGCGAAGGGACTCGCGCGACGAATCCTACGCCGATCTTATCCGTGTTCAGGATAACGTCAGGCAACGGGCCCCTGATCAAAGACGCGACACACTTGCAGAATCGGCGCCGCGGGTCGTGGCCTTGTCCGGAAGGGTGGATCGGGTGGATCCCAGGGGCAACTCTTTCGAGCTGAACGATCAACCGGGAAAGCCGATTCTAGTGGTACTGTCGGAGTACGTCCGAGATTCCGATCGAGAGCGTTTCCGAGCTTTGCGCGCGGGGGATCACGTGAGGATCGAAGGTCAATTCACTGGCGGAGATCGATTCGAACTGCTGAGTTTTCTGAACGACGAGTACTGACAATTGGGCGGAGCATCGCGCCATTGAATTCCGTTTCAATAGCCGCGCTGCCGGTCGATAACGTTTTCCAACGGCCGGCGATCCAAGTACCGTGCCATATTCTCGCAGAATAAGGTTACGCCCCGGTGCTCGGAGACGTCGGTGGCCGCCGATACATGGGGCGTGACCATCACGCGCTCATCACCCCACAGACGCGGATGGGGAGGTCGGTCGAATTCGCCGTCGTAAACATCCAGAGCAACGCCGCGCAGTTTGCCTTCCGCCAGGGCTTGCAGCAACGCTTCTTCGTCGATGATCTCGCCACGCGAGATATTGACCAGAACGGTCCCCGGCTTCATCGCCGCAAAGGCCGCCGGTCCGATCAAGCGATGGGTTTCCTTGGTCCACGGACAGCAGACCGCGACGAACTCGCTTTCACCGAGCAACTCGATTAAGGCCGCAGCCGATTCCAGTCGCGCAAAGCTCCGGGGTCGCGCGCTTCCCGACTCGACTCGGCGGCGTGTGCCGACCACGCGCATGCCTGCCGCCGCGCAGAGATCGGCGACCTCCTCACCGATGCCGCCGGCGCCGACGATACATGCAGTTTTATCACGAACGACGATGGGATCGTAGCTTCGATGATCGAACCGGCGGCGCGCCCGGTCGCGATAGCTCAAATGCAGGCCGCGCGAATAGTGGAGAAAGCCGGCCAACACATACTCTGCCATGGGCCGCTTGTTGGTCAGGCCGCGCGATGTGGTTATGGTGACTGCTGATGTCCATAGATCCGTATCAAAAAGGTTGCTCGCCCCCGCGGGAAGCTGGTGCACCCATTTCAAATGCGGCGCGCGAGCGGCTAGATTCTTTACCGGGGGCCAACCGAGAAGGACGATGTCGGCCGAAGCGAGAGCTTCGTCGCGCTGCTCGAGGGTCGTCGCCGGATAGCTGCGGTCGCCAAGATATCGCTCCACGGTCCACTCGGGCCAGGTCGCGCGCAGCTCGCCGTCGAACCATCCTCGGGTGTCGACGACAGCGACCCGAGGGTTAACACTGGCAATTCGATCGAGCACCGCATCGGGCAACTGCGGGATGACCACTATTCTGACTTTTTCCATGGCGCTCAATATACAATTCTTCACGGCACAAGCGCCATCGGTCGGCACTGTGCCGCGCCGGCATTGTGGGCGCGGTGTCAAAGCGCGGGCAAGCCGCATTGTGGCAGAAAAGAGCTAACGGGTCGGTTCAGGGGAGCACAGCGTCATTCGAAATGGCGGCAAAACAGGCGTTAACGCGAAACGTTGGCGGGGCGGTCGGGTATGACGTTGGTTATAGCCGGCGAATGCTGCAGAACGCGAAGGGCATCTAAACCGACGCGAAGCGCGATGCCGGGGATGCTTTGGTAAAGCCGGACGACCCTGAACTGCGTGCCGCTTAACTCCGCCAAGACATACCCCTGGGCGTTGAGGATCGCGGTTCTTTGCAGTTCCCTGAGATCTTCAGTTAGCAAATCCTCCCGCTGCCAGGGCGTTTTGAGCCCGGCTAGCACGAGCACGGTGCCGTCGTCCGCCGCCCGTTTGAATAGTTGCCAAGGCACTTTTTCCGCGGCGTCCGCCTCCGGCTCAGTCGTCGGCCGGTCGAGCAGGACGTTGGCAACGATTGGCGAGCTGGCCAGCTCCGACAAAGCATCGGCTCCGACCTCCAGGGCGAGCCCGGGGATCTGGTCGAATCGGCGAATGACTTTGTAATTTCGACCCTCCAGGGCGTTCAGCAAGTCCCTCTGAATCGACGCGATGGATTCGCGCTGGGCGCGGACTTCATCCTCGCTGAGACGCGACTCCATCTGCCATGGCACGGCCAAACCGACGAGAACCAGGACCGTGCCATGGGCGGCGGCATGATCGATCACTTCGCGCGGGATTTTTCCGGCGGTCTGCGCCCGGGCGGTGCTTGCGGCGACGGCTAGCAGGGCGCAAAAAAACAAGGCGGGGAATCGGCTTTTGTAAGGTAGTAGCATTTTCGTAACCACCGTTCGACTAAAATATACGACCGTGGAGTTACGGATGAGAAGCCGCGGTGCTGGTCTCGGAAATAATGGTAGAACGATTGCATAATCGTTGTCCAGCGCTGCGCCCGTTTCAAATCCGGAATTCCCGTTCATGACCCTGTCCGGATTGGCGAGCCGGGCGCGTTGAATTGACTTGGAGCGCGCCTTATACCAGTATTGATAAAATTAACGGCGGTGGGGTTCGCCAGTTAAACCGTTCGCAGCCGCGAGTTGATGACCCCTACTTCGATGGCCTTGAAGTAGGGGTTTTTTTTGCCGGGAGGTCGGGGCAAATATGATGGGAATCCTTTTAGTGGGAGTGGGAAGTTTCTTGGGAGGTCTATTTCGTTACGGCCTCAGCACCTGGGTGCATAAGTTTCTCGATAATCCGTGGTTTCCCTTCGGCACCCTGGCGGTCAATGGGCTCGGATGCTTGGTGATTGGCTTGTTGGCCGGGATGGCGGAGTCGCGGGCAGCCTTCACGCCGCAGGTGCGGCTTTTTCTATTCGTCGGCGTTCTCGGCGGATTCACGACCTACTCGACTTTTGCCCTGGAGACTTTTTCCCTGGCGCGGGACACACAAAGCCTGGCGGCTCTCGCCAATATCGGTTTGCAGTTGATGCTCGGCCTGCTGGCGGTTTGGATCGGCAATATATTGGCCCATGCCCTTGGAGGTTGACCATGACGCTTCCCAGCGAAGGTTCCTTGCTGCGGATATTTATCGGCGAGAGCGACCGGCACGGCGGTATGCTGCTTTACGAGTGGATCGTGCGTACTGCGAGGGAACACGGCCTGGCCGGTGCCACGGTGTTGCGCGGTGTGGAAGGTTTCGGCGCGAACAGCCGCGTGCGCACGGCAAAGATCCTGGAGCTTTCCACGGATTTGCCGATTATCGTCGAGATCGTCGACACGGCGGAAAAAATCGAAAGGTTTCTTGCGGTTATCGACGGCGCGATCAAAGACGGGCTGGCAACTGTGGAGCGCGTACAGATTAGGTTTTACCGAAGCGGTCAGCGGCAAACGGCGGGCACGACAAGCGTGTAACGTGCCGCGAGGGCGTCGGGACGGGCTTGCGGAAAACTCAACGAACAGTTGTTGCCTTAAAGCAAGTCGCCGTTTCGTTCAGCTCCACGCTATTTCCCGCGCGGCATTCTTCCCGGCAATCTTACCGGCGACGAAGCATTCGGTGATGTTGCCGGCTTCCAGATAAAGGTGGCCGTAGATCGAGCTGATCTCGCCGGCGACGTAGAGGCGGGCGATCGGCCGTTTCATCGGATCGAGCACGCGCTGCTCGACGTCATGCTCGGGGCCGCCCTGAGTGTTGTTGACGATGGGCCAGGCCTCGACGACATAAAAAGGCGGATTAGCGATGGGCATCATAGTTTTTGGCGGGCGCTTGTGGTCTTCGTCCCGGCCAGTTTGGCAGAGCTGGTTCCAACGCTCGACGGTGGCTTTTAAAATTTTCGGGTTCAGGTCGATCTGCGCGGCGATGTCTTCAAGAGAATTGCCTTTCTTGATCCAGCCTCGGTCAATCTCGGCGAGATTGTCTGCGCTCCAGCTCGCATCATAACGCTCGTCGTTGACGATCGGGATGCCGATGGGGCCGAGCTTGCGGCCTGCTTCATCAAAGATCAGATAGCAGGGGATGCGCGGGTAGTCCTGGATATCGGCGTCGTAGTATTCCAGCGGTCGCGTGCCGGTGTCCTGGGGCGCGGGCGGATATTCGTCCATGAAACGCTTGCCGAACTTATCGACGGCGATCCAGATCATTTTGCGGTTTTCATTGCGCGGGCCGGCCCAGACATGGCGGATGGCGAAGGGCAGCTCGGGAAATTTGAAGCCGTAGCCGCCGTGAAAATGCCACATATGCCAGAGGCCGGCGCCGGCTTTCTGCGCCATCTTGACACCGTCGCCGGTGTTACCGAGATAGACCGGGTAAACCGGCTGCGCTTCAAAATACTGCAACTTCATGGCGTCGTCATTTTCGTAACCGCCGCAGGCGAGGATCACGCCTCTCCGCGCTTTGATGCGAATCGATTGGCCCTCGTGTTCGGCGAGCAATCCAATAATTTCTCCCTCAGGACTGGTTATCAGTTCTTTTGCCGGGGTGGAGAGCAGGACCTCGATCTTGCGCGTGTTGACATTGTCGTAAACGACTTTAAACAAGCGCGCGCCGCCGCGCAGCCCTTTGGCCCAGGGAAACTCGGAATAGGCTTGGAAATCTTGCAGCTTGATCGAATCGATATCGTGGGTGCCGGGAAACGGATAGGTGCCGTGGCCGCGGGTCTCGGTCTTGGTCGGCTCGGTGCCGCTCACTTTGGCGAGCTCGGTCACCCAGTTGATCATGCCGACCATCTCCTCCGCCATCCGCCGCAGGACATCGTCCGGCGTGGTGCCGTTGCAGGTGCGCTTTAAATACTGAAAGGCGCCCTCGGCGTTATGCGCGAAAGCGACGCCGCCGCCGGATAGGATCGAGATGCCTCCCGGGTGGGGCATCTTTTCAAGCAGCAATACTTCTGCGCCGGCGTCATGGGCGGTGATCGCCGATATTCCGCCCGCGGCGCCGTAGCCGACGACGATCACGTCCGTTTCCTTATCCCAGTTGTGTTCCTCGCGGTTGATTGCCATATCGAAACTCCTTCATATTCTTGCCGCCGAAAGCAACCTGTTTCGGTTGCCGTAGCGCTATGCCATGAATTCCTCTTCCTTTGCGGCGCACTTTATCATATCCTCATCGGCGATTGGCAAGTTATCCAAATGCAAAAACCATTTTTCACTCCCCTTACCGGTAATTACGACACAGGCTCCCGAGCGGCTGGAAATAAAACCGAGGACATCGGTCACGCAGATATTTTTGTCTCGTCATGGACTGTAGCTCGGCGGCTGAGATTGATGGAGATCTGCCGATAATGGCCGTAGGCACTTCGACTGCGCGCATCGACGGTGTCGAAAAGGTCACCGGGTCGGCAAAGTTCACCGGTGATATATTCCTGCCCGGATTGCTCGAAGGCAAGGTCCTGCGCAGTCCCATGCCGCATGCGGAGATTGAGTCCATCGACGCGAGCAAGGCCGAAGCGCTGTCCGGTGTCGTTGCCGTTCTCACGCGAGACGACCTATTAGATATCGACCCCTATTATGGCAACTGCTTGCGCGACCGCGCCGTGGTGGCGATCGACAAGGTACGCTTCGTCGGCGAACCCGTCGCCGTGGTCGCCGCGGAAGAGGCGCGGACCGCCGAAGAAGCTCTGGCGCTGATCGAGGTTCGCTATAGAGAGTTGCCTTGCGTCGCCGACATCGACGCGGCACGCGCGGAGGGAGCGCCGCGACTCCATGAAAGCCCCGCCGGGGCTGGGGAGTTCCACGATGTCGCCGGCGTCGGGGAAACATTCGGCGGCAACATTTGCCACCGTGAGCGTTTCGTAAAAGGGGATCCTGACGCGGCGTTCGACAAGGCCGAAGAGATCATCGAGGAGACCTTTGATTTTCCGATGGTGTGCCAGTACGCCATGGAGCCGCACACGGCGATCGCGCGCGTAAGCGCCGACGGCATTACTCTCTGGAGTTCCTCGGCCCATCCGTTCTTGGTGCGATCCGAGCTGGCCCATATGTTTCATTTGCCGCACTCCAAGGTCGAAGTGATCGTACCCTTCGTCGGCGGCGCCTACGGCAGCAAGTCGTACTTCAAAATCGAGCCGCTGGCGGTGGCCATAGCACGCAAAACCGGCGGCCGGCCGGTGCGGGTGATGCAAAGCGTATCGGAATCGATGTTGACGACGCGGCGCCATTCGGCGCGGGTGCGCATCAAGAGCGGCGTGAAGCGCGATGGCACCCTAGTCGCGCGCGAGGCGGAAGTGCTGATGGACACCGGCGCCTACGCCGACAACGGTCCGCGCGTCGCCAAGCGCGCGATCAGCCGCATGCTCGGACCCTACAAGCTCGATCATTGCAAGGTTGACGTGCTGGCGCTTTACACGAATACCGTTCCCGCTGGTTCCATGCGCTCCATCGGCGGGCCGCAGTCCATCTGGGCGGTCGAGTGCCACATGGATAGGATCGCCGAACGGGTCGGCATCGATCCCCTGGATTATAGGCGGCGCCGACTCCTCAACCGCGGCGATATCCTGAAACCCGGCGCAACGCCAGTCGATGCCGATTTGCGGGCGGGGATCCTTGCTGCGGTAAAAGGCCTGGATTGGCATGCGGAGAAACGATCGCTGGTCGCAGGTGCAGGCGTTGCCGTAGGTGTTTCCGATTCGGAGGCCATGCCGGTATCGGTGGCGCTGGTGCGCTTGCTTGCCGACGGCAGCGTGGTCCTGAGCGCCGGCACAACGGAAATCGGCCAGGGAGCGCGCACAATTCTCAGCCAGATCGTTGCCGAGGAGTTGTCGATTCCGGCGCAACGGGTGATCATGAGCGGCACGGACACCTTGACGACTCCCTTTGACCGTTCCACCGGCGCGAGCCGCTCGACGACGGTGATGGGTAGCGCCGTCAAAGCGGCCGCCGAGGACTTGCGCCGGCAATTGATCGCCGCCGCCGCGGAAAGTTTTCACACGAGCACGAACACGATCGCGTTGGCTAACGGCGAAGCTTGCTCGGGGGACAAGAGATTGAGCTATAGTAAAGTGGTCGGCGCGTACTTCGGCATGCCGGGAGGCGAGCTGATCGGCCGCGGTTACATGCGCCCGGGCGCGGGCCTGGGCTCGACGTTTCCTTTATTCTGGGAGACCGGCATGGGCGGCGCCGAAATTCACGTCGATCTTGACACCGGCGTGATTCGCCTGGATAAGTACGTCACCGTGGCCGATGTCGGCAGAGCGATCAATCCCCAGCAGGCCGAAGGGCAGGACGAAGGCGCGGCGCTTCAAGGCCTCGGTCCCGCGCTGTTCGAAACGCTGCTTTACGATCAGGGGCAGCCGCTCAACGCCAACCTGATCGATTACCGTGTGCCGCGTTTCACGGACTTGCCGAAGAAGTTCGACTCCGCTTTGATTGAGAATTACGACGGGCCCGGTCCCTATGGATCCAAGGGAATGGGGGAGTCCGGGATTGTTTCGGTCGCGCCGGCCGTCGGCAACGCACTTTTTCGCGCAACGGGAGTGCGAATCAGAGAGCTGCCGCTTACGCCGGAACGGGTGTGGCGGGCGTTGCAAACCGCAACGCGTGTCCGTGAGGAGGTCATCGGCGACGAATAGAATATCTCTGCGGGAAGTTCGGCGATGTTCCCCGGCCTTCCTCGATCCGGGATTTTTGTCCGATTGCGGCGATCCGCTGAAAGATTAATTCAGTAATTATAGGATTCACTGAATAGGGAGGTTGTTATGAAACGAATTCTGTTTTCGTTTGCGCTCGTGCTCTTTTTGTTGGGGACGGCGCCTTCCGCGAACGCGGCAAGGATCGTCGTCGGGCTTTCGTCGGTGAACGTAGCCTTCTTGCCCGTCTATGTCTCCGAGGCCAAAGGGTTCTTTAAGGACGAGGGGCTGGACGTACTCTTGGTCTTGTTCAACGCCGGCGCGACCAATTTGCAGGCGCTCATCGGCGGCGACGTGCAAATCATGGGCAGCGCGTTTGTCGAAACGATCGGCGGGCGTGCCGCGGGCTTCGATATCAAGAATTTTTGGGGAATCTCCAACATCATGCCGTTCCAACTTTACTCGCAGCCGGAATTCAAGTCGATGAAGCAAGCCAAAGGCAAACGGTTCGCGATCAGCCGCTTCGGCTCGCTGACCGACTTTCTGACGAGAGCGACCTTGCGCCACTTCGGCGTGGATGAGAAGGAAGTGACGATTCTGCAGATCGGCAGCACGCCGGCGCGCTTTGCCGCTTTGACGGCAAAGGGCGTGGACGCATCGATCGTCTGGTTCCCGGTCACCGAAATCGCCAAAGGGCAGGGATACAACAAACTGCTCGACCTCAAGGAAGTCTTTCCGGAATGGCCGTACGAAACGTTTGCCGCAAGGGAACCCTACCTCGCCAAAGAAAAGGAGCAAGTGACGAAGTTTTTGCGCGCGTATCAGCGGGGGATCAAGTATACCCATGAGAACCGGGCCGACGCCATTAATATTTTGAGAAAGTACGTCAAGATGGACCCGGCTTTCGCGCCCGCCGGCTACGACGAATATCGCGATTCCTTCCCCCTCAACGGGCAGATCGCCGAGAAGGCGATACCGGTCGTGATCGACGAGGAATTCCGCACCGGCAGAATTAAGAAGAAAATCACGCTGAAAGATATAATTGACCGCTCGTTCATCAACACGCTCGGGGGAAGCAAATAGTCAATAAAGTGAATTTACGGCGAGAGGGTGGCGACTTTTTAAATCTTCAGCGTAGCATCGCGGTCCAACTATACAGGCGCAGGTTGTTTCAACCCTCCAACCGATCGGCCCGTCGCCGCGGGGGAAGGCGCAAATTGCAATTGACGGCGCGCGGAGGCTTCTGTTATCCGCTGGTGAGAGTGCCTCGTCGAAAGCGAAGGCCGGGTTTCAGAAAGTATGGAGCTCGACCGAAATTGATGTCAATAGCAGGAGCGTCTAAGGGAGGGAAAGAGTATGATTGACGGCATGAAAGTGATCGACCTGGACAGTCACCTGGTCGGCGACCTGGAAAGTTGGCACCAGACGGTCGAAGAAAAATATCGGGAATTCTTGCCGCGCCGGCTGCCGACCAAAGATAACGAGCGGCGCAAAACCCTCGTCGGTAACCGGATC
This sequence comes from uncultured Syntrophobacter sp., assembly GCA_964539925.1. Taxonomy (GTDB): domain Bacteria; phylum Desulfobacterota; class Binatia; order UBA9968; family UBA9968; genus DP-20. The sequence continues at coordinate 21,017 of CAZILB010000013.1, forward strand.
ATGACCGGTTCGGAGCTCGGCCGGCAGAAGGCCGAGAAAAAAGAGTGGGTGACGGAAGCGGACCTCACTCCGCAAGGCCGGGTTCGCAACATGGATCTGGACGGTATCGACGTCGCCGTGTTGTCGCCCAATTCGCCGGCGCTGGATATCCTCTGGTTCGTCGACGATCCGGAGCTGGCCGCTGCCTATGCGCGGGCGCAGAACAATTATATGAACTGGTACGCCTCGCAGCAGCCGGGGCGGCTCATGTGGGCCGGCGTTATCCCCCTGCAAGACCCCCAGGAAGCGATCACGGAGCTTCATCGCTCGCGCGAGCTGGGCAGCAAGGCGCTGAACGTCAAAGCGACACCGATACCCGGTAAAGAGTGGTGGGACCCGCACTTCGATCCGATCTTTGACGAACTGGAGAAAACCAACACACCGATCATCTTTCACGACACCAAGACCGGATCCATGGGCCACGAGCGCTTCGCCGACAATTTTTTCTTCTCGCACATGGTGGGGCGGACGATCGAGACCATGGTCTGTCTGATGGTTTACCTTTGCGGCGGAGTCTTGGAAAAACACCCCAACCTAAAAATCATCTGCCTTGAAACCGGCGCCTCGCAGATGCCCTGGTGGCTGTCGCGTATGGATGAACACTGGGAAAAGCTGCCCCATTTAGTGCCCTGGCAAAAGCGCAAACCGACGGACGTGTTCAACCAGAGCGTGTGGGTCGGCTGCGAACCGTTCGAAGACGGCTTGTTCGAGTGGGCGGTGGAATATCTGGGCGGCGATCGGTTGGTTTTGGCAACGGATTCGCCGCACTGGGATTCGTCGCAGCCGGGCCAAGTCACCGGCCCGGTGGCCCGGAGTACCAAGATCTCGCAGGAGAACAAAAAGAAAGTACTGGGAGAGAACGCGATCAATCTGTTGGGATTGGGGCTATAGTAAACCGCTTCGCGAGACGCAGCGAAGGGGTCAAAATGAGACACTAGGACAACAAACCTGGCCCGATTCCTCGTGGTGCAATGCCGATCGAGGCGCAACCCTGCCGCAACGAAGGCATGCCCTTCGGGATGGCAAATGGCAAATTCCAAAAATGAAATGTGGAATCTGCGATTTGAAATCGGGAATTCCGAGTGCCAGGGAGGAATCGCTCCTCCAGGGTCGCACCCGATTCACACAATGTCATAAGTTTTCCTCGAAGCGTGCATCATGCGGGCTAGAGGTCGCGCACAGGGAGGAGATTTGAATGTATATCGACGGCGATACTCATTATTGGCCGCTGCGGTTTATCGACAAGGTGAAGCATCCGGGGAAAGGGCACGTGGAAGTCGTTGAAGACAAGGGTAACATGGTGCGCTACGGCGAAGTGGTGCCGGGGAAGGTCGCGACCTATTACCGCGACGGTAAAAAAATTCATTCCTTCAAAGAAGGGCGATGGAGCATTGCGTTGCGCGCCGAGTTCATGAAGAAAGACGGCTTTGATGTGCAGGTCTTGATTCCCGACAACCGACCTTTGATCTACGAGTGCGACGCCGAGTTGGGCCGGCAATTGGCGCGCGCCTACAATGATACGGTGGCCGAAGATATTCAGGGCGACGAGCGCTTCATCGGCGCGGCATGGATCTATCTGCCGGATATCAAAGAATCGATCAAGGAGCTGCGCCGCTCGGTCAAGGACTTGGGTCTCAAGGCCGTCAAGTTCAACGGTGGCTGGGACGACGGCGACCTGGATAGTGAAGTGCTCTATCCTTTGTATGAGGAGATCGCCGACCTCGATATTCCGATCCTGCTTCATCCGGCAGCCCGCGTGTTTGAACTGCAGCATAGCCATCCCTGGCTGGTCGGCGCCGAGCGCTTCCAGGGATTTCAGCACTTTCCGACCGCCCTCGGTTTCCCGCTTACGTACATGGTCAGCGCCGCGCGCTTGATTTTCAGCGGCACTCTCGATCGTTTTCCGACATTGAAGTTCGGCTTCTTCGAGGGCGGCATCGGCTGGGTGCCATGGCTCATGCACACCCTCGACGCCCATATGCCCAAAGAAGCCACGATCTCGGTCGCCGTGCAGCAGTTTTTCGAAGGTAAAAAGGGCATCAACAGAATGCCCGGCGAGTACTTTGATCAGTTCTATATCGCTTGCGTGTCGTGGGAGTCGTATCTGAGCGATACAGTTAACGGCTGGCCCAATCACAACATCATCATCGGCAGCGATTTCGACCACGGCGACGCGGTGGCCACCTGGCCGCGAACCGTCGAAGTGATCAAGAAGATGTCAAACCTCAAGGAAGAGGACAAGGAAAAGGTTCTCGGCGGCAATGCGATGCGAATGTTCGGGTTGAACGGTCAGAGATCGTCGCAACCTTGAGGACGCACCGATTTCAAATTCTACTCGGTTGATGCAGAGTTCCTCTTGGGCGACGGAACGCCCCCCGTCGGCTCGTCGCCGAGGGGTTCCGAGTCTGTCGACCGGAAGTCGACGCTTCTTTCCGCCATTTCAAAAATCATCCAAATAGCTTCAGCTAGAGCGCAGGGCGTGCTATCCTCAGCCGACACTGTCATTTTGCGCGCCGGCGTGTTCGGGGAATTTCTTTCGGTGACGCGGGCGCCGGGCGGCCATTTCAGAGGTCTAGAGCCTTGGCGCTTCACATTCTTCGTATCGATTGTCCCGATGAAGCCGGACTGGTGCATAAAATCACCGGCGTCTTATTTAACGCCGGCTACAACATTTTGAGCAACCAGGAATTCGTCGACTCCGAGGCCAAGCACTTTTTTATGCGCACGGCCTTCGAGGGCGCGGCGGCGCCGGACCGGGTGGTGTCCTATCTCCAGCAAGTGCTGCCCGCTTCCGCGGTCGTGCGGCTGGCCAACACTGAAAAACAGCCGGTGGTGATCATGGCGACGACCGAGGCGCACTGCTTGGGGGACCTATTGATCCGCCATTACTCGGGCGAGTTGCCGGCACAGATTCGCGCCGTGATCGCCAATCATGAGACTCTCGGCTCGCTGGTGAAGGGATTCGGCATTCCGTTTCATTGCGTCAGCCACAAGGATCTGGAACGGACCGAGCATGAAAAGCGGGTCATGGATACGCTTGACTCCTACGCGCCCGAATACATCGTGCTCGCCAAATACATGCGCATACTGACACCGGCTTTCGTGGCACGCTATCGCGACCGCGTGATCAATATCCATCATTCCTTTCTGCCGGCGTTTATCGGCGCCAAACCCTATCACCAGGCCCACAATCGGGGAGTGAAGATCATCGGCGCCACTGCCCATATCGTGAGCGACGACCTCGACACCGGGCCGATCATTGCCCAGGGAGTGATTCCGGTGAATCATGCGTTTACTGCGGCGGCGATGGTGCAGGCGGGGAGGGATGTAGAGAAAATTGTGCTTGCGCGCGCGGTCAAATTAATGCTGGACGAGCGCGTGTTTCTCCACGGCAACCGCACGATCGTCTTCGAGTAAAGCCTACAGGTCGTGCCGTCCAACCGGCCTGAGTGACGATTGTCCGCGATCCCCGGCCTGGCGCGTCAATCGTTGCGGGTCGATCTCCCCCGCAGCTTGCCGGGCCCGAATTCCGTCATTTCGACATGCTTTAACCGGGAAGCCAGGTGAAATTGGCACTGGACCCCCGTTAAAAACATTCGGGGCGACGCCTTTAAGGCATATCTCCTAGGGAAACTCCGATATCCCGCAGCGATGGAACCCGCTGAACGCAGCCGGTTTCGTCGGGTCCAATTGACAACCTAAAACTCTTTCGATAAACATTTTGCATAAAATTTTTCATAAAATTGTTTAGGAGGGCGAAATGGCAAAGGATCTGAGGACGTTTATTGCCGACTGCGAGCGCCAGCTGCCGGGCGAGGTGATCCACATCACCAAGCAAGTGAATCCGGCGAATTACGATGTTACGGCGATCATCAAACACCTTGGCGCGCAGAAGAAGTTTCCAATCATTATTTTCGACAATCCGCTCAATTTGAACGGCAAGACGGGCCCGATCAAACTGACGATGAACTGCGAAATCTCCCAGGGAAAAACCCAGATTGCTCTGGGCCTGCCGCGCACCGCGACGCGTCCGCAGATGGCCGAAAAGTGCCTTGAAATGGAAGAGCACCGGGTGCCGCCGACGATCATCGGCAAGAAGGAAGCGCCGGTAAAAGAGAACCTTATGGTCGGTAAAAACGTCGATCTTTACGAGATTCCGATCATGCGCCACCACGAAATGGACGGCGGGCCCTATATCGTCTTGTCGACCATCACCAAAGATCGCAAGTCGGGGATTTACAACCTCTCCTATCACCGCATGGAAGTGAAATCGAAGAATTCCACGGCGCTCTACGCGTCGCCGCGCCACCTGTGGAGAATTTTCAGGGATTACGAAGAAAACAACATGGAAATGCCGGTGGCGACGGTGCTGGGCCATCACCCGGCGTTTCACATGGGCGCCTGTTACAGCGGCCCATTTGAAGTGAGCGAGTACGATGTCATCGGCGGCTATCTCGGCGAGCCGCTGCGTTTGGTTCCATCGGAAACTTTCGGCGACGATCTGCTCATTCCCGCCGACGCCGAAATCGTCATCGAAGGCGTGCTGATTCCAAACAAGCGGGTGGTTGAAGGTCCCTTTGGCGAAGCGCCGGGCTATCTGGGGCCGCAGCGCTACACCACCTGCGTCGACTACCAAGTGCGTGCGATCAACTACCGCAACGGTGCCATGTATCAATCGGTGATCACACCGGAAGGCGATAAACCGTGGATGGATCTGCCCCGCGAAGGCGCCTATCTGCGCCGCTGCCGCGAAGCCGTGCCGGGGGTCACCGCGGTATGTAAACAGGGGCGCCACGCGCATTACAACGTTTTTATCTCGATGAAAAAGATGTCCGAAGGCGATCCGGGCCGCGCCGCCGCCGCCGCGTTGACCTTCGACCATACCAAGAACGTTTTTGTCTTCGACGACGACATTGATGTGTTCAATCCGACGGACATCCTGTGGGCCATCGCCACCCGAGTCCAGCCGCATCGGCAGATATCGATCCTGCAGCCGCTCTTCCGCGGCAACTTTCTCGATCCGTCGCTGGTTGACGAAATCAAGACCTCGGGCATGATCGTCGATGCGACCAAACCGCTGGACCGGCCGTTCTCGCCGGTGTCGAAGTGCCCGGATGAGGCCATGGCGCGCATCAAGCTCGAAGACTACGTCCCAGGCGAGGTGCTGCAGCATATTCCGATGGATCGGACGACCTACTGGGCGTAGGGAACCGTTTACAATGTTTTCAACGGATCATATCGAGGAGGAATCATGGGTCAGGCCGTAGAAGTGACTTGTCCAACTTGCAAGAAAATCTTTGTCGTCAACCCGCATATGCTCGGATCGG
>CAZILB010000013.1:26482-39604 GCA_964539925.1 uncultured Syntrophobacter sp.
ATACGATAGCGGGAACCAGCGTCCATCGAGTGGACGGCCTCGAGAAGGTCACCGGCAAAGCGATTTACACGAGCGATGTGGTCCTGCCGGGTATGGCCCACGCGCGCATTCTCAGAAGCCCGGTGGCTCATGCCAAGCTTGTCAGAATCGACGCTTCCAAAGCAAAGGAGCTTCCCGGCGTCATCGCGACCTTGACGCGCGATGACATCCAAACGTTCAATTATAAGTACGGCGCCACGTACAAGGATCAATCCATCGTCGCGGTCGATAAAGTGCGCTATGTCGGCGATCCGGTGGCTGCGGTCCTGGCCGACGACCCGGCGACAGCCGAGCAGGCCCTGGAACTGATCGAGGTTGAGTATGAGGAGCTGCCAAAGGTCTGCGATATCGATGAGGCCACGGCGCCGGACGCGCCGCTGGTGCACGAAGCGGGGGTGGCCCGGGCCGAGCTTCGCGGCTCGGTTTACGGCGCACCGGAGCGATTTAACGGCACGAATATTTGCTACTATCTGACCTTCGGCCGCAAGGACGTGGAAAAAGGGTTCGCTCAGGCGGACCATATTTTCGAGGACACCTTTCGATTTCAGAAAGTTCAGCACTATTCTCTGGAGGCGCATAACAATCTGGCGTACTACGACGGCGAGAGGCTCACGGTCTGGGCGTCCTGCCAAGACCCGTTCACTTTGCGCGATCACCTCTCCGGAATTTTTCGCCTGCCGCTCAGCCGGGTTCGCGTCATCGTTCCTTATGTCGGGGGCGGCTACGGCGGCAAGCTTTACGTCAAAGCGGAGCCAATTTCGGCTGCGCTCAGCTGGCTGACGCGCAGGCCGGTAAAACTCCAGCTCTCAGTAAATGAAAGTTTCAAAACCGTGACGCGCCATGCGGCGCGGGTCACGGTAAAAACCGGCGTCAGCAAGAACGGCAAGCTGATCGCCCGCGATTGCCAGGTCTACATGGATACCGGCGCTTATGCCGATGCCGGCCCTCGGGTCACGCAGAAGGCTGCCTATCGGTCGCTCGGTCCATATAAGATTCCCTTCGCCAACGTCGAAGCCTTTGGTGTTTACACCAACACGGTGCCGGCCGGGGCGTTCCGCGGCTTTGGCGCGCTGCAAGTGACCTGGGCCTATGAGTCCCAGATGGACATGATCGCCGACCGCCTCGGCATCGATCCGCTGGAGTTGCGTCTAAACAATTTGCTCAAAAAGGGGGACCCTTATACCGTCGGCGACACTGCGGTGGACTGCGACCTCGCCGAGGGGCTTTTGAAAGTCGCCGACGCGATCCGCTGGCAGGAGAAAAGCGCCAAAGCCAATAGCGCCAAAGGCCTCAGTTGCTGTATCAAAGACGCCGGCGGCACATATAAAGTTGCCGGTGCCACGGTCAAGATGTCGTCGGACGGAAGCGTGGTCCTGCTCACGGGAACGGTGGAAGTCGGCCAGGGACCGCGCACCGCGTTGTCACAGGTGGTCGCGGAAGAACTCTCCATGCCATTGGAACAGATCACCGTCGCCCAACTCGATACCGACGTCACGCCGTACGATATCTCCACTAGCGCCAGCAGCTCCATGGTCGTCATGGGCACGGCGGTTCAGCGCGCCGCGCAGGACGTTAAAAAGCAACTGCTGCTTTGTGCAGCCAAGCTTCTGAAAGAAAAAGCCGGCAATCTCAGACTTCACAACGGGCAGGTTTTTAAGGGCGAACGTCCAGCGCTTACTTATACGAAAGTGATAGTTGATTTTTTCGGTAGCAAGGCTGGGGAAATTATTGGCAAGGGTCTCTATAAAGATAAGCGCAATCCGAAGGCGGTGCTCGGTTCGACCACAACCTTCTGGGAAGTCGGGTGGGGCGGCGTAGAGGTCGAAGTCGATCCCGACACCGGTGTCGTGCATCTGCTCAATTATGTCTCCGCCTGTGACGCCGGCAAGGCGATCAACCCCGAACAGTGCATCGGCCAAGACGAAGGGGCCGTGTTGTTCGGCATCGGCCATACCTTGAAAGAGGAGATGGTTTACGAAGACGGCCAGTTGCTCAACGGCAATCTCGTCGATTACAGCGTGCCGAGATTCGAAGATCTGCCCGACGCACTGGAGACAATTTTAATCGAAAACGGCAACGGACCGGGCCCCTTTGGGTCGAAGGGAATTGGCGAAGGCGGTCTCTTGCCGGTGGCCTCGGCGGTTGCCAACGCCGTGTCGCGCGCGGTCGGCGTGCGCGTCAAGGAGTTGCCGCTTACGCCGCCTAAGGTTTGGCGCGCGCTTCAGGCCAAAACCACAGATAATTCTTAGGTTGAAATTCGCTCGACCGACTTGAGTTTTTAGCGACCTGTTTTCGATTGGGAAGCACCCTATAGGTCGAGCCTCGCGCCGCATTTTTTGCACGTCGCCAGGGCTGGGTCACTTTTGAGCGTGTCGGTTGCTTTTTTCACGGCATCGCTGGGATCATCGAAACGCACCGCTGTCTCGTAAAGATGGCTGCCGCAGTTTTCGCAGGGCCAGACAAAGCGGTCCAGTTCTTCCTTCCCCCGCTTTCTTTCGATTACGAAAGTCCACGAACCATCGGCGCGTCGCGGCGAGTGCGCCACCCGGGCCGGCATGAGGAATAAGTCTCCGGCCTTGAGAAGCGCGAGTTCGGCTTCGCCGTCTTTTAAATAGTGCAGGTTGAGCTCGCCTTCGAGTTGGTAAAAAATTTCATCGCCGGGATTGATATGAAAGTCCTTGCGCCGGTTGGGACCGCGGGTGACGAAGGCGATAAACTCCGAATCCTGCCAAATTACCCGCCGCTGGCCCCAGTCCGCGCGGTTCTCGTCGATCCAGTTCTGCAGGCTGAAGCCTTTTAAATGGGGAAACATACGGCCTCCATTTTTTCTGGCTCGTTATCCTGGATTATTGGCACTACGAGCACCTGGGGCGACACAGTGTCCATGGCAGGGCAATTCCGCAGGAGCGAAGGCGTCAAAGCCAATAGTTTTGTCGTTTTGTTCATCATGCCGCGTTGCGCGATTTACGCACCGCCGAGGACGCAAAAAACCGTCTTGCCGGCAACTTCATGGCACTGATGCAGCGCCTTCGCGCCGGAGGATTTGCCGTACCATTTTTATCGTGACATGTCTATAGAATTGCGCCGGGATCGGAAGCAAGCCAAATCACGCCGACGATGATTGAGGAGGGCCACCGCATAACCTTGAAGCAAGGGCGGGTCGGTTTGATCTCCGACACGCACGGACTTCTTCGTCCCGAAGCTCGGGCGGCATTGAAGGGTTCTGAACTGATCATTCATGCCGGCGATATCGGCGCCATCGAAGTTCTGGAGGGCCTTCGAGCGATTACGCGGGTTTTTGCGATCAGGGGAAACAACGATCGGGCGTTGTGGGCCGGCGATCTGCCCGACGCTCTCGCTCTCAAGATCAACGGCGTCCTGTGCCGTGTTATCCACAACGTCAACGAACTGAAAATCGAGCGGGCCCGCGCCGCTGTGGTGATCAGCGGGCACTCCCACAAGCCCGCGATGGTCCGGCGCTCCGGGGTGTTGTTCATCAATCCCGGTAGCGCCGGCCCGCGGCGGTTCAAATTGCCGGTGACCGTGGCGCGGCTGAAAATCGCCGGCGGAGCGGCGCTAGCGCAGATCGTCGAGCTAAAGATTTAGCCAAACATGCTTCAATTTTTGCCATTAAGAACGATCGGATTAGAGGGTGTCTCGCGCCGAGGCGCAAAGGACGCCAAGGTTAAAGGAATTAGTGGAATATTTCCCTTTGCGTGCTGAGCGCCTTGGCGCGAGAAATAACTCCACAGGTCCTGAGCCGCACGGCGCTTATTTGACTTTGAAACCGGCGCGCGTTAAAAGATTCTCATCAGCCTTTTAAATCGATCCTGTGAGATCGGTAAAGGTGTTATGAGTTCTATTATCTTATCCGCAAATTCGCTTTATACGATGAGACCCTCCCGTTGAAACGGGGGGGTCTTTTTTTTATGACAGGTGAACCGCAGGTACTTCTGGAACAAGCCGAGCTTGGCCGAACGATCCAGCGCATGGCGCACGAGATCGTCGAACGGGTTGCCACGCCGAGCGATCTCGTGATGATCGGCATTCGTTCGCGGGGGGTTTTTCTGGCACGACGCTTGGCGCGCCGCATCGGCGATCTCGGCCAGCCGCCACCGCCGGTGGGAGCGATCGATATCACGCCGTTCCGCGATGATCGGCCACAGGGAGAGGCTGCGGCGCCGCGCCCGGGCGTGGAAATCTCGGCGCCGGTGGAGGAAAAGACCCTGGTGCTGATCGACGATGTGATTTACCGCGGACGCACCATACGCGCGGCGATGGAGGCGATCGAGCAGTTCGGCCAACCCAAGCGAATTATCGTCGCTGTTTTGATCGACCGCGGCGCCCGGGAGCTGCCGATCCGCGCCGATGTCGTCGGTAAGAACGTCGATGCCGGCGACGGCTACAGGGTCAATGTGCGCTTGCAGGAAGCCGATGGCATTGATCAAGTAACGCTTTCGAATTGGCACGGACGGAGCGTGTTTTAACGGGAAAATTTCCGACCATGCGAAACTTGATTTCGATTGCCGATTTGACCAACGACGAGATCGAAGAGATCTTCTCCCTGGCGGACAGCGCCGAGCAACTGCGCGCGGCAAAAATCGCCGGCGGACAGATCATGGCGACGCTCTTTTACGAGCCGAGCACGCGCACCCGAATGTCCTTCGAATCGGCCATGCAGCGTCTGGGCGGGTCGGTGATCAGCTGCTCGGACATGAAATCGTCGTCTACCGCCAAAGGCGAAACCGTGGCCGACACCGCCAGGGTGGTGTCGAGCTACGCGGATATCCTGGTCGTGCGCCATCCCTGGGATGGGGCCGTGCAGGCGATGGCGGAACGCGCCGACGTGCCGGTGGTGAACGCCGGCGACGGCAGCCATGAACACCCGACGCAGACCCTCTGCGACCTCTACACTCTGCGCAAGGAAAAAGGCCAGCTCAAAGGGCTTACGGTGGTGGTGTGCGGTGATCTGAAAAACGGCCGGACCATACACTCGCTGGTTTTCGCACTGGCGCGTTTTGGCGCCAACGTGGTCACGCTGGCGGCCAACGGCATGGCGTTGCCGCAATACGTCGTCGAACGGTTGGAACGGGAGTATGACTACAGCCTGGCGCCGGTGGCCGCCGACGATCTGAGCGCGGTGGTGACCGAGACCGATGCCCTTTACCTGACGCCCAGGCAGCCGCACCAACTGGCGCTTTTCACGCAGGTGGATCAGGTCATTCAAGCACGTTTGAACAGCATGGCCGGCGGCCTGCGCTACGACGCTTTTTACATGACCCGCAAACAAAAAGAGCGCATGAAGGAGGGCACCACCGGCAGCAGCTACCCAACCATCGGCGCAAGCTTTCTCAGCGAACGGCGATTTCAGAACACTGTCGTGATGCATCCGCTGCCGCGGGTTGACGAGCTCTCCCCGGAGCTCGACAAAGACCGCCGGGGCATCTATTTCAAGCAGGCCGCTTACGGTGTGCCGGTGCGCATGGCCTTGCTCAAGTTTCTCTTTGATCAGCGTCAAAAAACAATCCCCGTGCAAAAACATCGGGCGGTCTCCTACGAAAGCCCGGAACCCATCGGGCCATCGTGCCGCAATCCCCATTGCGTCACCCTCAAAGAGCCGGTGTCGAGCCGTAAACGCTTCGAGATTCTGGCTCTGGGCGAAGCCAACGCGCTGATCCTGGCCTGCGCCTATTGTGATCAGCGAACTAAAATCCAAATCGCCGGCAACACTAAATCGAAGCGGTACGCTACGGTCGATTCGTCGCTGTCGGGAACGCTTCGAGAATGGCTCGAAAAAGCCGAGCTGGCATTGTTCGATTCAATCAAGGAAGCCGAGGAGCTGGGCTACGAGCCGTTTCACAGCGGGCCGCAGCGGGTGTTGATGAACGAGACCGAGATCCGAGCGGCCCTGGCGCAAATGAGCGACGAGATTGTGCGCGATTGCCGCGACCCGGAGCGCTTGCTCCTTCTCGGCGTGCGCAGCGTCGGTTCTTATATGGCGCTGCGCCTGGCCGGTGAAATCGAGAGGCGGAGCCGGCGCAAGCCGGACGCGGGCGAAATTGAAATTTACGGATCGGGGGATGAAATTCGCAGGCTCGCGCCGAGCGACCCCGAGGCGGCGCCGCTCAGTCTGAAAGACCGCGAGATTATTCTCGTTGACGACGTTATTTACACCGGCAGAACGGTCAAGAGCGCGCTCAGCATCATCTTCCGCCTTGGACGTCCCCATTCGGTGCGGCTCGCAGTGTTGATCGACCGCGGCCACCGCGAGGTGCCGGTCAAACCCAATTATGTCGGGAAGCATATTCCGAGCGCAGAGCAAGATCGCGTGCGCGTCAAACTGCGCGAGATGGACGCCGAAGAGCGCGACCAGGCAGTGATCTATTCAATGGTCAAGCCGGTCGAGGAAGGTCGGCGGCCGGCGCGCAAGGCCGAAACGAGAGCGAGCAAGTAGAACGATGAAAGCGATTTTAGCGCTGGCCGATGGGCGCATTTTCGAGGGTGTCTCCTTCGGTGCGGCAGGTGAGGCCATCGGCGAAGTGGTATTCAATACCAGCATGACCGGTTATCAGGAGATTCTTACGGACCCGTCCTATGAAGGACAACTGGTGGCCATGACCTGCCCCGAGATCGGCAACGTCGGCGTCAATCCCGAGGATGTCGAGTCGCGCAGGCCCTTTATGCAGGGGTTTATCGTTAAAAACTACACGCCGATACCGAGCAGTTGGCGCGCGGCGCAGCCGCTCCATGAATATATGCAGGCCAAGGGTATTGTCGGCATCCAGGGAATCGACACCCGATCCCTGGTGCGTCACCTGCGCGACCATGGCGCTCAAGAAGGGGTGATCTCGACGGCGACCGACGACGCCGGGCAACTTGTGACCAAAGCCAAGAGTTCACCAGGGCTTATCGGCAAAGATCTTGTGCGCCATGTGACCTGTGCGGAAGCCTACGAGTGGAATCAAGGCCGGTGGCGGCTGGCGGGCGGCTACAAAGAACGCGGCGGCGAGAAGCCGGCGGCCAAACGCCGGGGCAAGGGGCGGTTTGATGCGCCGAGTTACTTCGTCGTCGCCTACGATTATGGCATCAAGTACAACATTCTTCGCAATCTGGCCGAAGCGGGCTGCCGGGTAAGAGTGGTGCCGGCTGCCCTGCCGGCCGAAGAAGTGCTGGCGTTGAAACCGGACGGAATATTTCTTTCCAATGGCCCCGGCGATCCTGACGCCGTGCCCTACGCCAAGGAAAACGTGCAAAAGCTGATCGGCAAGAAGCCGATCTTTGGCATTTGCCTCGGCCATCAAATCATGGGACTCGCCCTCGGAGGCAAGACGTATAAGCTAAAGTTCGGCCACCACGGCGGCAATCAGCCGGTGATGGACCTGACCACGCGCAAAGTGGAGATCACCTCGCAGAACCACGGCTTTGCGGTGGATGCGGATTCTCTCCAAGGCGCCGCGGAGGTGACCCATATCAACTTGAACGACAATACCGTCGAGGGACTGGCGCACCGGGAGCTGCCGATCTTTTCCGTCCAGTACCATCCCGAGTCTTCGCCGGGGCCCCACGACGCCGATTATTTGTTCGAGCGATTCATCAAAGTCATGCGCGATCAGCGATCCCGGTAGGCATCCCATGCCCAAACGCACCGACATTCAATCCATACTGCTCATCGGCGCCGGGCCGATCATCATCGGCCAAGCCTGCGAGTTCGATTACTCGGGCACCCAGGCGATCAAAGCGCTCAAGGAAGAGGGCTACCGCGTTATCCTGGTCAATTCGAATCCGGCAACCATCATGACCGATCCGGAGTTCGCCGACCGGACCTATATCGAGCCCATCACCGCCGACGTGGTCGAGAAGATCATAGCCAAGGAGCGTCCCGACGCGATTTTGCCGACGCTCGGCGGGCAAACCGCGCTCAATCTCGCGATCGACCTCGCCGAACAGGGCGTCCTCGAACGCTACGGCGTCGAAATGATCGGCGCGAAGATCGAATCGATCAAGAAGGCCGAGGACCGGGATCTTTTCAAGGCGGCCATGCGGCGAATCGGCCTCGATCTGCCGCGCAGCGGCTACGCCCGCAGCATGAAAGACGCCAGGCGGATTCAAAAACGGCTGAATTTTCCGGTGATCATTCGCGCCTCGCGCACCCTCGGCGGCAGCGGCGGCAACTTCGCCTACAGCGCGGAAGAATTCAAAGACGTGGTTCAGGCGGGCTTGAGCATATCGCCGGTGCACGAAGTACTGATCGAAGAGTCGGTGCTGGGCTGGAAGGAGTTTGAGCTGGAAGTGATGCGCGACCACAAGGACAACGTGGTGATTATCTGCTCCATCGAAAACTTCGACCCCATGGGCGTTCACACCGGCGACTCGATCACCGTGGCGCCGGCGCAGACATTGACCGACAAGGAGTACCAGATCATGCGCGACGCCGCGGTGCGCGTGATCCGGGAGATCGGCGTCGATACCGGCGGCTCGAACATCCAGTTCGCCGTCAATCCAAAGGACGGCCGGATGGTGGTGATTGAGATGAACCCCCGGGTGTCTCGCAGCTCGGCGCTGGCGAGCAAGGCCACGGGATTCCCCATCGCCAAAATCGCCGCCAAGCTGGCGGTGGGTTTCACCCTCGACGAGATTCCGAACGACATCACGCGCGAAACTCCCGCTTGTTTCGAACCCACCATCGACTACGTGGTCACCAAGATTCCGCGCTTTACCTTCGAGAAGTTTCCCCAGGCCAAGGATTTGCTGACGCCGCAGATGAAATCGGTAGGCGAAGCGATGGCCATCGGCCGCACTTTCAAAGAATCGTTGCAAAAGGCCATGCGTTCGCTCGAGATCGATTCCTTCGGCTTCGAGTCCAAGGTCGATCTGTCCGAAGCCGGCCGAACCCCCTCGTTGGCGATCGTGCGCGACAAACTGCGCCGGCCCAACGCCTCGCGCCTGTGGTACGTCGGCGATGCCTATCGGCTCGGCATGTCCACCGAGGAGATTTTCGAGCTATCGGCGTACGATCCGTGGTTTTTGGAAAAGATCCGCGAGATTATATTCACCGAAAAGGAGATCGCCGGGGCTTCGGTCAAAGCTGCCGATTTGGGCGGGACGGTGCTGCGCGCCTGGAAGCAAGCGGGCTTTGCCGACGCGCGCATCGCGAAGCTGCTCGAATGCAGCGAGGCCGAAGTCCGGGCGGCGCGCATAGAGCAGGGCGTCGAAGCGGTGTTCAATTCCGTGGACACTTGCGGCGCGGAGTTTCAAGCGTTTACGCCCTATCTGTATTCCACCTACGAAGGGGAGGACGAGTCCAAGCCGGCGGCGCGAAAAAAGATTATGATTTTAGGCGGCGGGCCGAACCGCATCGGCCAGGGAATCGAGTTCGACTACTGCTGCGTCCACGCCGCCTTTGCCCTCAGGGAAGAGGGTTACGAAACCCTCATGGTCAATTGCAATCCCGAGACCGTGAGCACCGATTACGACACTTCGGATAAGCTCTATTTCGAGCCCCTCACTCTGGAAGAGGTGATGAATATCGTCGATCGGGAAAAGCCCGACGGCGTCGTCGTGCAGTTCGGCGGGCAGACGCCCCTCAAGCTTGCGTTGCCCCTGGAGCGCGCCGGCGTACCCATCATCGGCACCTCGCCCGACAGCATCGACCTGGCCGAGGACCGCGAGCGCTTCGCCGCGCTGATCAAGCAGCTCGGCATCAAGCAGCCGCAAAACGGCATAGCACGGTCCTACGACGCGGCGTTCAAGATCGCCGAAGGTTTGGGGTATCCGGTGCTGGTGCGGCCCTCCTACGTGCTCGGCGGCCGGGCGATGCAGATTGTCTACGACGGCGAGGCTTTGCGAAATTATATGACCCACGCAGTTTCCGCGTCGCCGGAGCACCCGGTGTTGATCGACAAGTTTCTCGACGACGCCATCGAAATCGATGTGGACGCTCTCGCCGACGGCGAAGACTGCGTCATCGGCGGCATTATGGAGCATATCGAGCGCGCCGGTGTCCACTCCGGCGACAGCGCGTGCAGCTTGCCGCCCAAGTCCATCGGCCCGGAGGTTCAGGACGAAATCCGCCGCCACACCGTCGAGCTGGCGAAAGCGTTAAACGTGCGCGGCCTGATGAACGTGCAGTTCGCCGTACAGGGTAGCCATGTCTTCGTTCTCGAGGTCAATCCGCGGGCATCGCGCACCGTGCCCTTCGTCAGCAAAGCCATCGGCGTGCCACTGGCCAAACTGGCGGCCAGGATCATGGTCGGGCGAAAACTCAAAGATCTCGGATTGACTTCGGAGATCCGGCCGAAGCATATCTCGGTCAAGGAAGCGGTCTTCCCCTTCAACAAGTTTCCCGGCGTCGATACGCTGCTCGGGCCGGAAATGAAATCCACCGGCGAAGTAATGGGCATCGATACCTCTTTCGGCATCGCGTTCGCCAAGGCGCAGTTGGCGAGCGGCATGCGCCTGCCGAGATCGGGGCGGGTTTTTATCAGCGTGCGCGATGAAGATAAGCCGGCCGTGGCCGCGGTGGCGCACAAGCTTCACCGGGCCGGCTTTCAGATCGTCGCCACCCGCGGTACTGCGGCATTTTTTGAAACGCGCGGGATTCCCATTCCCTGTGAAACGGTGAAAAAAGTTCAGGACGGTAGTCCTCATGTCGGCGACCAGATCAAAAAAGGGGAGATCGCGATGGTGATCAATACACCGACGGATGCGGACTCGCACGCCGACTCTTATCATATACGGCGCTGGGCGCTGGACTACCAGGTTTCTTATTTTACTACCATCGCCGGCGCCGAAGCGGCCGCCGAGGGCATGGAGTATCTAAACCAGCGCGACTTCGAAGTCCGGGCTCTGCAAGATTACGGCATCCCGCCGCTGCCTTAAAGGCAGCGGCGGTTCAAAGTTTCAGGTTCAAGGTGCGCGCCTTGCGCATTCCGTGCTTCGAAGGGTCTGATGACAGCTGATCCTCCCGAAAAGATCCTTCACTCTGTTCAGGACAAGCCTTGAACTTTGAATGTTGAACCCAATCCATGACACCCGGCGCCCCAAGCTCCGCAAGCAAACCCGCGTTGCAAACTGACTCCATAAGTGTGCGCGAAGCTTTGCGCGCCATGGCGACGCCGCTGCAATTTCTCAAAGGCGTCGGCCCCAAGCGCGCCGAGCAGTTGGCCTCAATCGGCCTGCAAACCGTCGAAGATCTGCTTTACCACCTGCCGTTTCGTTACGAGGATCGCCGTTCGATAAAGAAAATCGCCGATGCCGCGGCCGGCGAAGAAAGCAGCTTTATCGGCTGTCTGGCCCAGCTGCGCAGCCGCTATATCCCGCGCCGGCGCAGCCAGATGCTCACCGCGGTATTGCAAGACGACACCGGTAGCGTCGAGCTCGTTTGGTATAGAGCGCCGGCTTTCCTGATCGGCTCATTGGCCAAGGGTCAAACGCTTTTGGCCCACGGCAAAGTCGAGAGGGACAGGCATGCGCGGTTGGGTCTGGTTCATCCTTCGTTCGAAGTCATCGAGGGGGAAGCGAATCTTGAGCTTCGGCGCATCCTGCCTGTCTATGTTCATCCCAATGGGCTGCCGCTAACCCTTGTGCGCAAAGCGATCGCCCAAGCTCTAACCGAGTATCGACGGCAAATTCCCGGCCGGCTGCCGCCGGAGGTTCTGAAACGTCAAAAGCTGATGAACGTTGCCGAGGCGCTGGCCGAGCTCCATGAGCCGCGGCTGGACGCGGATCTCGGCGCATTCAATCAGGCATCTTCGGCGCCGCACCGCACGGTGGTCTTCGACGAGTTGTTTTATATGCAGCTGGCTTTGGGTTTGCGGCGAAAGTCGCGCACAGGCGCGGCGGCGGTGCCGTGCCCGGCTGCCGGCAAGCTTTCGGCGCGCATGCGCGAGCTTTTGCCGTTCAAGCTTACCGGGGCGCAACAGGGGGTCTTGCGCGAGATCGAAACCGACATGGCCTCGGAGCATCCCATGCAGCGGCTGGTGCAGGGCGACGTGGGTTCGGGAAAAACCATGGTTGCCTGGCTCGCTTCCCTGAGAGCGATCGAAAACGGGCGCCAGGCGCTCTGGCTCGCGCCGACCGAAATGCTCGCCGAGCAGCACTACCTTAACCTGAAACCATTCGCCGATGAATTAAGAATTCCCTCGGCGCTGCTCACCGCGGCGACGCCCGTCAAGGAAAAAAGAAATCTGCTGCAAGCGATCGAGCGCGGCGACGTCGCTTTCATTGTCGGCACCCATGCCGTGATCCAGCAAGATGTGCGCGCGCCGCACATGGGATTGGGCGTGGTCGACGAGCAGCATCGCTTCGGCGTTCTGCAGCGGTTGTCATTGCAGCGCCTGGCGGAGGGCGGCGGCAAAGCCCCGAGCCCCCGGCCCCATATGCTGCTCATGAGCGCGACACCGATTCCGCGGAGTCTCGCCATGGTTCTCTTCGGTGACATGGAAGTGTCTTTCATCGACGAGCTGCCGCCGGGAAGAACTCCGGTACGAACCCAAGTTTTCGGCGAACGGGAACGAAAGCAGGTTTATGCGATCGTCCTTGACGAACTCAAGCGCGGCCATCAAGTCTTTGTCGTTTTGCCGCTGGTCGAAGCTTCGGAACAATTGCAGCAAGTGCGCGACGCCACGCAGATGGCGGAGAAAATGCGCCAGACCCTGTTCAAAGACTACGGCATCGGCCTAGTGCACGGCCGCCTTTCCACGGAAGAGCGAGACGGGATCATGCGTTCGTTTCGCGACCGCCAATTGGGCATCCTCGTCGCCACCACCGTAATCGAAGTGGGAATCGATATACCGAATGCGACCGTGATGGTCGTCGAGCATGCCGAGCGCTTCGGCCTTTCGCAGTTGCACCAGTTGCGCGGCCGCGTCGGGCGCGGCTCGGCGCCGGGTTATTGCCTGCTGGTCAACCGCGGCACGGGCAGCGCCGTTGCAGCAGAGCGATTGCGTGTCCTGGAAAAAGAACAGGACGGCTTCAGGATCGCCCAAGCCGATCTCGAACTGCGCGGTCCGGGAGAACTGCTCGGCACAAGACAGTCGGGCCTGGCCGATTTTCGCCTGGCGAACCTGGCGCGCGATCAGCGCC
>CAZILB010000014.1:0-7200 GCA_964539925.1 uncultured Syntrophobacter sp.
GGGCATGCGATGAAGAGCCAGATGAGCAAAGCAGGCCATGAGATGATGAAGAATCGCATGGGCAAGACCGGTCACGACATGAAGAGCCACGCGGACCAGTCAGGCCATGCGATGAAAGATCATGCAGGCAAAGCCGGGCAGGAATAGCAGCTGGACCAAAAGCGGTCACAATGGCAGCGTAGGTTTCTGAGGACCGGTGGTGCCGTTCAACGGCCCCCGGGCGTCGATCGCCCGGGGGCCGTAAATCTAGCCAAACATATTTGAAATTTTGCGATGACGAAGATCGGATCAGGCCAGGTCACGCGCAAAGAGCGCAAAGGGGGGAACAGGATAAGGCTAAGGTTTAGGTTCAGGTATAGGCCCTTCTCAACCTCGACCTCAACCTCAACCTAATTCCTCGCGAGCTTGGCGTGCTTGGCGCGAGGAAATTTCTTGCACTCGTTTTGTCCAACATTTCCGAGGTAAGTATCCAACGAACTGAGAAAGAGATGGATTCCATGAAAGCCAACAGCATTTGTTCCAAACAGACAGAAAAATTAGCCGCCGCCGGCGCACTCATTGTTGCGAGCGCCGCGGCTTTGGTCCTTTTTACGACGGCGATCTTACCCGCCCAAACTCGCCAGAAGGAAGTCGCTGCAAAAGGCGCCAAGGTGATGCCGTTCGATCTCGAGCAGACGACCCATGTGTTTCAGAAACTTGACGACGGCGGTTTGCAGAAAGTAGTCGCCAAAGACCCTTCGAATAAGAAGCAGATCGCGCTGATCCAGAGCCATCTGAAAGAAGAGTCGGAGAAGTTTCGCAAAGGTGATTTTTCCGACCCGGCCAAAATCCACGGCGAGGATATGCCTGGTCTGGCTCAGTTGAAGGCCGGCGCTGCAAAAATCGCTATTCGTTATTCGGCTTTGCCGGACGGCGCGCAGATTCGCTACACGGCAAAGGACCCGAAGCTGGTCACGGCGCTTCATCAATGGTTTTCAGCACAGCTCTCCGACCACGGAGACCACGCCACACATCATTAAGAAACCGGTTTGATCCGGTCCGAGTCGGAATGCATCGCGTCCGATTCGGCGCAATGAACGGAGGAGCAATGGACGACGACAGCGACGCCGGACGCCCCAACGCCGGACGCCGGCGTTTCCTGAAACAGGCCGGCACGGCGGCGCTCGCAGCGCTCTTTCTCGGCGGAAGGGCGCTGGCGAGCACGACGCACGCCATGACGCCCGCCGAGGCGACACCGGACTTCAAGCCCGACCTTGAGATCGAGCTGGCCGCAGTCGTCGACGAGGTCGGGTTGCTTCCCGGCGCGCCGACGGCCGTCTGGCGATTCACCGGCAAGGTGCTTCGGGGCGCTGCGGATGCTTTGAGCTTTTTGAAGAGCGCGGATGACGGACCGAGTTTTGTCCCGGTCATCCGGACGCGGCGGGGTCAGAAAGTCCGCATTTTTTTCACTAATCGGCTCCCCGAACCGTCGATCGTGCATTGGCACGGTCTTCACATCGTCCAGCGCATGGATGGTCATCCCATGCACGCAATCGGCACGGGCAAACGCTACGTCTATGAATTTGTCGTCGACAACCGCGCCGGCACCTACTGGTTTCATCCTCATCCGCACGAGCGCACCGGATTTCAGGTCTATCGGGGACTTGCGGGGTTTTTCCTGGTGGGCGACGACGAAGAGGACGCGGCGCAGTTGCCGCGCGGGGCGTTCGATCTGCCGCTGGTTATCCAGGACCGCACCTTCGATAACCGCAATCAGCTCGTCTATTTGCAGTCCATGATGGAGCGGATGATGGGCTTCATGGGCGAACGCGTCCTGGTGAACGCCAAGCCGGATTACACGCAACGGGTCGAGCGCACGGCTTACCGGCTGCGGTTGCTCAACGGTTCGAACGCGACGGCCTACCGGCTCTCCTTGAACAATGGCCAGCCATTTTTGGTCATCGGCACCGACGGCGGGCTGCTCGAACAGGCGATGGCGCGCCGGACGCTCACGCTCGGCGTCGGTGAGCGCGCCGATGTCTGGATGGATTTCGCCGCGGCGCAGTCGGGTGACGAGATCGCGCTGATCGCGCAGCCGTTTGCGCCAATGATGTCGGGAGGTGGAGGAATGCCGATGATGGGCAGGGCGGCCAACCCGGCGCCACGGGCGATTTCACGTTTCCGGGTCGGCAGCGGCGCCGCCGCGAAGTCGCCGCCGCCGGCGCGTCTTTCGAAGTTCTCCGCTCTCGATCTGCGCGAAGCCGTCAACCGCGAGCGGCCGCGAGTCTTCCGTCTGTCCATGGGGCGCGGCCAAGCTTTTCTCAATGGCCGGCCCTTCGAGATGGAGGCGGTGGCCGATGACGAGCGCGTGCGGCTTGACACAACCGAGGTCTGGGAATTCGTCAACGACTCGCCCATGGCCCACCCGATGCACGTCCACAATCTTCATTTCAGAGTGATAGAGCGCAGCGGCGTCACCAGCGCGGCGGGCGATGCGGCCGGCCTGAGCGCGGGATTTACCGACGAGGGGCTAAAAGATGTAGTGCTGGTCCTGCCCGGCGAGCGTGTCAAGGTTCTGATGAAGTTCGAGGATTACACCGGGCTTTATCTCTATCACTGCCACATCCTCGAGCACGAAGATCTGGGGATGATGCGTAATTATCGCGTCGAGGCGAAAGGCGGGTAATGACGGTCCTGCGTTCGTCGTTCGCCGTCGCGTGACGATCTACGGCTGGTTTTCAACCTTTTTGCGAGGCGTCATGCGCGGGCAAACGCTCTCGACCCGCCAACAGGTGTTGAAGCGCGGCTTTCCGAACGCCATTTCGATGGAAAAATGAGCCAATGCCACCGTCGCGAATTGGCTTTGTGCGCCGGCGAATTACCTTCTATGATGTCTCCTGTTCATGAAAAAGATATTCCTACCCCGCCATTTCTTTGCATCGGTTGTTCTGCTTCTGGTACTGGTCTCCGTGTATGCCCTTTCAGAAGGTCAGCGGCTGCGTGGCGCGCTTATGCGCCAGACCGAGGCAAAGGGTAGAGCGCTCGCCGACGCCCTGGAAACCAGTGCCAAGAACGCAATCCTGGGAAATTCGCTGCTAGAAGAGCAGATCAGCCAACGGCTGCTGGACAACGCCCGTCTCGTGGATCGACTGCTCGTTTTCGGCGCGGTGGATCAGAACGTTTTGAAAGAGATCAGCGCCGAGAACCACCTCGCTAAAATGGAGCTTCTGGATAGTCAAGGCCGACCGTGGAAACCGCCGCCCCGGCCTCGGACACCCATGGAAATGAAAGAGCGAATCCATGGCTCTTTCGGCGAAGAGTTTTTTCGCCATCCGCCGTTCCGGCCGTTCATGTGGGGGAGACATTGGCCGCTGCCTGCGCAGAAGCAAGGCGCATCCGAAGATCTCCCGCCGCAACTCAAGGAAAAAAAGTTTTGGGAAGGCAGCCTGTTTGGCGTTGCGATCGGTGCCCGAGCTTTTCCAGGCGTTATCGTTGTCCATGCCAACGCGGAGTATATTCTGAACTTTAAAAGCGAGATCGGAGTTCAGCGGCAGATCGAGGAGTTGGGCCGGCACTCGGATATCGATTACGTCGCGCTTTTGGACAGCAATCTAAAGATCGTCGCCCACACGAACCGCACGCTGGTGGGGTCAGAAGCGAAAGATGATTTCGTTTTGCGAGTCAAGTCCGACGGCCAGGGACGGGGACAGATCGTCGAGCTTGATGACGAAAAGCGCATCTATGAGCTGGCTGAGCCGGTTCGGTTGAATGGCTCGGGGCTGGGTTTCCTGAAGATCGGGCTTTCCTTAAGCCCGGTGGAGTTGGCATGGCGCAATAGTCTTAACTCGATGATCGTTCTAAATCTGTCGCTTCTCGGGGTGGGCATCCTGGGCATGGCATTCATTTTTTACAACCAGCAATCTCACTCCCAGCAAGTCAAGGCTCTGGAGGCCGAGGTGGCGCATGGGGAACGGCTTTCGGCGTTAGGCAATATGGCGGCGACTGTCGCCCATGAAATCAGAAACCCTCTCAACTCTGTCTCCATGGGTCTGCATCGCCTCAAACGAGAGTTTCGTCCAACTCGGGATGAGGAAAAGTACTCGCATTTTATCGAGCTGATGCGTGCAGAGGTGCAGCGGTTGAATTCTATTGTAGAAGAGTTTCTATCGTTGGCGCGCCCGTTGGAGATCAAACGTGAGGCAGTGCGG
Source organism: uncultured Syntrophobacter sp. (assembly GCA_964539925.1). Taxonomy (GTDB): domain Bacteria; phylum Desulfobacterota; class Binatia; order UBA9968; family UBA9968; genus DP-20. Next base: position 4,188 of record CAZILB010000014.1, read on the forward strand.
ATCGATGCGCTGCTTCAGGAGATGGCGGCGCTGACTGAAGACGATGCTAGAGCAGCGAGAGTGCAGATCAGGGTCGTCGTTCCGCACGGACTCCCGACAGCCGGAGTCGACAGAAATTATTTAAAGCAAGTGCTTTTGAATCTCGTTCTCAATGGCATACAATCGATGCCGCGCGGCGGCTCGCTGACGTTAGAGGCGAAGGCCGCGGGTGGTACGATGGACGTGATCGTCGCGGATACGGGCGAGGGAATTCCTAAAGAAATTCTTCCCCGAATCTTTGAGCCTTATTTTACCACTAAGACCAGAGGCGTGGGGTTGGGCATGACCATTGCGCGCAGGATCGTCGAGGCGCACGGGGGCACACTGACGGTGGATAGCACAGTGGGCCAAGGGACCCGGTTCCGGATCACGATTCCCATCACAAGCCAGGAATAAGCTATGAATCGCTTCCGCATTTTAGTGGTGGACGATGAGCCGGCGCAACTGGAGTTGCTCTCCGGTTTTCTGGAAGAGCAAGGTTACGAAACCGTCCTGGCGGACAGTGCTACAAAAGCGCTTGAAATCTTTCGTCGTGAACCCATTGACCTCATCGTGACGGATCAGAAGATGCCCGATATGTCGGGATTGGATTTGGTGAAAGCGGTCAGAGAGATCACTCCCGAGGCTTCGATTGTCGTGATCACCGCCTACGGGACGGTGGACACGGCGGTGGCGGCGATCAAGTTCGGAGCGGCGGACTACCTGACCAAGCCGGTTAATCTCGATGAGCTGCTTTACCGGGTTGAACAGGTCAGGGATCGCCGTCGCTTACTCTCGGAGAATCGCGAGCTTCGAGAAGCCCTTGAAACGCATTACCGGATCGAGGGTGTCATCGGCGAGGGCGGTCTAATGCTCGAAGTTTTCTCCATGGTGAGAAGGGTTGCATCGAGCGAGGCCACAGTCTTGATTCGCGGTGAGAGCGGAACAGGAAAGGAACTCATCGCCAAGGCGATTCATTACGGTAGCCCGCGCGCTTCCGGTCCGATGATCCGGGTGAACTGCACGGCCCTGCCGGAGACGCTTCTTGAATCGGAGCTGTTCGGTCATGAGAAAGGGGCGTTTACCGGGGCTGTGGCTGCCCGAAAGGGGCGTTTCGAGCTGGCCGGCGGCGGCACTCTTTTCCTCGACGAGATCGGCGACCTGCCGCTGCTGCTGCAGGCCAAACTGCTTCGAGTTCTTCAGGAAAAAGAGTTTGAGCGGATAGGCTCCAGCAAACCGATCCCGGTCAATGTCCGAATTCTGGCGGCAACCCATAGAGTTCTTGAGGCGCTCGTTAAAGCGGGCCAATTCCGCGAAGATCTCTACTATCGCCTCAACGTCGTCACAATCAGTTTACCGCCGCTACGGGAGCGGCGCGAAGACCTGCCGTTATTGATGGACCACTTTCTTCGGCTCTTTGCGGACAAAAATCAAAAAACCATCCGGGGCTTCACCAAAGACGCCCGTGAGATGCTGCTGCGCTATGATTATCCGGGAAACGTCCGGGAGCTTGAGAATATTATCGAGAGGGCGGTGGTGTTAACCAGGGACGACGTGATCGGCAGAGCCGATCTGCCGTTGACGACGCAGGAGCTTGAGGGGGAGGATCGCAAGCAGGCGAGTCTTCCTGCGACGGTGGAAGCCGTGGAGCGGAGGATGATCTCGGAAGCCCTGGCGCGCTCCGGCGGCATTCAAACGCGCGCCGCTGAAATACTCGGCATCAGCGAGCGCACCCTGCGCTACAAGTTAAACAAGTACGGGTTGGACGACGATCTGAATTCTCAGTAGGATTTGTATCCCGGTTTTCCCAAAAATCTCGACTGAAGGCACTGCTACGATGCGATGATTTCAGCGATCGCGGCGGCTCGAAGGAGCATACGATCCGGCCTCGGATTATTGCCGTATCTCAAAGTCTAGCGGACCAAGAGCTGCGCCCGGCGTGCGGCACGTTATGTTCACGCGGAATTTCGGTCTGGCGCGAAAAAGTGTCGGTTCTCCGCGCCAACGATGAAAACCGGGGCAAAACCGCCGCCCGGAGTTCGGAAATTTGTTGTCTGGCCCTCATAAAGGCGGGCGGCGATCAATTGGATCGCGCCGTTATAAACATAGGCGCGCACGTCGAGCTTGAGGTCGGTCTCGTTGCGATCCACTTCAAGGCGCCGCTCGCTCGGCGTCACGAGCGCCTGGGCCACATAATTACCGCGGAGTATTTCTTGCCATACCCGGCGCGTGAGCTTGTCGCCGCGGTACGCGGCTTTGCTGCCGTAACCTGCGGCGGGTTTGAAGAAGAACTGCCGGCGTTCGGTCCATAGGGCTTCGGCCCGCTCCGGAGTGACAACTTCGGTGTGGGGAATCGCCGCCACAAGAAGAGAGCGCACTTCTGCGGGCACGCCGATCGCCGCCAGCGCGCCGTCATCGCTCAGGGTCGCGAGGTTTCGCTTGTCGGCATACAGGGCATGGGCGCGAGGGTGAGGCGTGAGCACCACCGCCCCGGCTTGGTACGCGGCGCGCAACGCGGCATGGGCGGGTTCTTCCAAATAGAAATCGGTCAAGCGGTTATAAACCAGCTCCACCGGCCGCGCGCCATGCCACAAACGCCCTTCGCGCCATATCAGATCGCGCGCGTCGGCGATCGCCGCCTCGGCGTCAAAGCGCGCGAACAGGCGCTCGAAGAGCCGCATTTCCGGATACAGGTATTGTCCGGCCGGATCGTCGTCCACGATCGCCACGGGTCCCAGCGGATCGTCGCCGCGCTGGCGGTGCCATTCCTCGACGAACATCGCAAAGAAGGACTGCTCGAGGCTGTTGAGGTCGGCTGTGGGTTGGAATTCGTCGACCATTTCGCGGCAGCAGGCCCGTTGGGAGCGGGCGAGGATGGCATTGAGCAAAGCCCCGCCGGCGTTGGTGTTGATCTCGATCAGCTGTGGGCCCTGGGATGCTAGGTGAAAATCGTAGCCCAGGAAGACACCGCGCGGTCCAGGGTCAAGCTCGGCGA
>CAZILB010000014.1:7300-38592 GCA_964539925.1 uncultured Syntrophobacter sp.
GCTATGCGATGGAACTGCTCGTTGGAAATGAACACGGCCGTGGCGGAGAACAGATGCGGCCGCGTTCGCGCAATGTCCTCGCACAGGCCGGCGAGGGCGGGTTCCGCCTCTAAATCTCGGCTAAGTCTCTCGGGGTCGAGCGGACGACAGACACAGCCGCGATTCAGGCTCTCCGCGGAACGCGGATCAAATCCGACCGATCCTTTAGTTATAGGTTTCATGACATTCGACTCAATTTGCCGGCCTCTTGGCAAGAGCAAAATGAGCTTCCCCAGTACCCCGAAAGTGAATTTATCATAATCGTTCGAGCACGAGATCACCAGCAGCTCTTCGGGCGTAGCGCGTCCGAGTTTTACGGTGTTGTTTTACCAAAATTGGAATTCAGTTTTGCTTTGCATAAGTGGGAAGTTCGTTAGGGGGAATACAATCGGTTACGCGCCAACACTGAACGGCAAGGGCGCGCTCGGTCCTGTAATCAATATTCAGGTCGTCCCAATCGCTCCAACCAGGACGGGTTCGACCGTCCGGCGGCCGAAAATGGTTAGTCAGCGGGTTGTTTTTCGCTGTTTGGCTCCCGATTCTGGACATTTTTCTGCCCTGTGTTGGCCGGGAATTTGCTCGTATATTCCCTCAACCGCCAATTCCCGCCAGAGACTACCGTCGCTCTCCCTAGGCCCGATTCATGCTTAGATGCGTTTGCTCTCACTCAATGGACACGGGCGCCCCGGTGCAGGCCGCGGGAGGTCCCTTTCCGAGCGAGGTCCTCGGAGAAGCGAAAGGATCAGCATGAAACCCCATCCCATTGCTCTGGTTGTCAACGACGATCGATTCCAATTGCATTTGGCGGCGTCGATTCTTACGCGTGACGGTTTCGAAGTGATCGCCTGTCACGGCGCCGAGGAGGCGCTAGAGCGCTTGATTCAACGCGGTTCCGTGGATGTGATCATTACCGATCTTTACATGCCCGGCATTGACGGTTGGCGTTTCTGCCGGCTGTTGCGCTCTGCCGCCTATCGGGCTTTCAACGCCACTCCGATCCTTGTAGTATCGGCGACTTTTGCCGGAGCCGAAGCGGAGGAATTGACGGCCCAGCTCGGCGCCGACGGCTTTCTGTCGGCGCCCTATGAACCGAGCGTCTTGTGCCGGGCAGCACGCGATTTGCTCGGCAACGGCAAGTCTAAATCTCAGACCAGGGTGTTAATCGTGGACCCTGACCGAGCGCAAGCGGAGATCTCGACCAGTACCTTCAAAGCCCGCGGCTACACAGTCGCTTGCGCCGTCGACGGCGCGACGGCGCTTACACAGTTTCGCGCCCAGCGCCCGCAGATCGTCATCTTCGATTACGACCTTCCCGACATGGGCGGCGAGCAGTTGTTGCGCGCGATCAAGGAACCCGCCGCCACCACGGTCATCATCGTCGTGACCCGCGATGCCTCGGCAGAACACGCCTTGCAGATCCTGCGTCTCGGTGCGGACAACTACACACCCAAGCCGGCGGCGCCGGAGTATCTGGTGCACTTGTGCCAGACCGCGGCGCGCCAGCGCGCGCTTCTGCGCGTCGAAGAGCTGCTTGAATTGCGTACTCGGAAGCTGCGCCACAGCGAGGAGCGTTATCGCAAACTTTTCGATAGCGCGGGGGTCGGTCTGGTCACCTATACCCTGGACGGCACGGTGATCGCCGTCAACCAAAGCTTTGAAGAATTGTCGAAGAGGTCGCGCGATGATCTCGTTGGCAAGCATTATAGAGTTTATCTCACTCCGCCGGCTTATACGCTGGCGGCGGCGCAGCAGGGCCGCGCCCGCGCCGAAAAATTGCCGTCCTGGTTTTACGAAGCCGAGATCGCGCGCTCGGACGGCGGATCGGTGCCGTCGGAAGCGCGCTTGAGCCTTTTGCCCGGAAGCGACGGCCAGCCGGGATGCATTATGGCAATGTATCGCGATCTCAGCGCGGAAAAACAGCTCCAGCAGCAAAGGGCGGAGTTCTCCGCCATGCTGGCGCATGATATCCGCAATCCCGTCGGGTTGATTTTAGGGTCTATCTCGCTTGTGCTCAACGAAGCGCCGCCGCCGGACGCGGAGTTGGTGAAAAAATGTCACCTGCGAATCCTGGATGACGCGCGCTTGCTCCAGTCGTTGGTGAATAATTACCTCGATATCTCGACCATCGAAGCCGGCCAGCTCAAACCTAACAAACGACTCGTCAATCTTTCCGACCTGCTCAAGAATATCGCTCAACGGTACGCATGGGAGTCGGAAGCGCATGCGATTCACCTGGAGGTCGTGGCGCGCGGATGTCCCATGATCGAAGGCGACGCCCTGTTGTTAGAGCGCGTTTTCGGAAATCTTATGCAGAACGCCCTCAAATTTACGCCCGTCGGCGGGGAGATCTCGCTCCGGCTCGAGCCGCGAGAGTACGAGGTGGCGGTGTCGGTTCATAACAGCGGGCCGGAAATCGATCCCGAGAAGTTACCTTCCGTGTTTGAAAAATTTAAGCGTTTCGAGAACGGCTGTTACCAGGAGGGCCTGGGGCTTGGACTTCATATCGTCAAACAACTGGTCGAAGCGCAAAATGGGCGGGTCGAGGTCGAGAGCAGACCGGGCGTAGGGAACTGTTTCAGGGTCATTTTGCCGCTTTGGCAAGGGGGTGCGGGTGTGGCTCCAACAGAAATGGACCTGGTCATGGGAGAGAGGTAAATCGAGGAGCCAAGGAACATGGAGCCGAAGGCCGTCGAAAAAGAAATCATCGACAAGGCCAAAGAATGGGCCAACGACTACGGCGAGGACTTTCTGATCGAGCTGATCGACGTCTTTCTCGACGAAGTGCCGAGCCAATTGGCGGAGTTGCGACGCGCCGCGGACGGCCAGGACGCGAATGGCGTCAGCCACGGGGCCCATAGCTTGAAGTCGAGCAGTGCCAACCTCGGAGCGATGACTCTTTCGGCCATGGCGCAACAGCTAGAGGTCGCCGGCCGCAACGGCAACACCGCTAACATCTCCGCCGAAGTGCGGCAGCTGGAGGCCGCTTTCGCCGCCATCAAGAATGTCCTCGAGGCTCTTCGCCGGGCGCCGGCAGCCTACATCGGAGAGGAAAGATGAAATTTCGGTTCCTTGACTCGGTCACGAGCGGGATGAAATGGCTTGGGTTTGTCGTCGAAGGGAGCCAAGGGTGAAGATCCTCATCGCGGATGACGACCCGACCAATCGGCACGTGTTGAGCGCAGCCCTTCATAAACTCGGCTATAACGTCGAGGTCGCGAGAAACGGCGACGACGCCTGGGCCGCCTTGCAGCGTACGGACGCTGCCGAGATGGCGATCCTCGATTGGCTGATGCCCGGCATGACCGGTCCCGAAATATGCCGCAAAATGCGCGCCCGTGAAAATGCCAAGTACGTTTATGCGATTCTTCTTACCGGCATGAGCGAGCTGGAGGCCCTTGTTGAAGGAATGGAGGCCGGCGCCGACGATTTTATCGCCAAACCCTTCCGCTTCCCAGAGCTTTGCGCCCGGGTGCGATCGGGACAGCGGATTTTAGACTTGCAGCGCGAATTGTTGGCCGGCAGGGCTCAGATCGAGTACCTTGCCGACCATGATTGTCTCACCGGCCTGTGGAACCGGCGCGCCATCATGCAACGACTGGCGCAGGAGCTGGTCCGCGCCAAGCGGGAGGCGAAACCGCTCGGCGTCGTTATCATGGATATCGATCATTTCAAACAAATCAACGACAGGTACGGCCACGCCGGTGGCGACGAGGTCTTGCAGGAGACCGCCAGGCGCATGCTGGAAACACTCCGCCCGTACGACGGCGCGGGGCGCTTCGGCGGCGAGGAGTTTCTGGTGTATGCCGCCAACTGCGACATGGCACAGACCTTTGCTTGTGCTGAACGATTGCGCGAGGCCTTGAGCGCGGCGCCGATGACGGCGGCGGCCAAACGGCTTCGCGTGACCGCCAGCTTCGGCTGCAGCGTGTTGGCACCCGGCGCGGCCGACCATGTCCAAACACTTATCGAAGCCGCGGACCGCGCGCTTTACCGCGCCAAAGAGTTGGGACGCAATCGGGTCGAGGGAGGCAACGCTGCCGGCGCTGCGCCTGTGATCCAAACCGCGATGGTCGCGCCGTCCCCATGAGATCGAAGACCGCCAACGCAAGCCGGTCGGCAGGCCGATGCCGGCGGCGTGTATCAAGCCTAAAGGATAGCGCGCGATGAAGCTCAACATTACTCACAAGCTGATCGCATTCACCTGTTGCCTGGTCTTTGTAGTCGGCGCTTTCATCGCGCTCTTCACCATCTACAAGGGGCGCGAGCAACTGATGGTCACGTTCGAGGAGCAAAGCCGCGGCACCGCGAAAGCCCTGGCCGACGGCCTGGTGCACGATCTCCATTCTCGCAATCAGTCCGCGCTCAGCGACCGAGCCAAACTGACCTTGGTCTCTCCGAGCGTCTACCGCATCGATATCTTTAACAGCGCGGGCAAGCTGCTGGAATCGGCCGACAGGTCCAAGATCGGCCGTACAGACGACGAGAGAGTCGAGTTGCCGAAGGCGAGAATCTCCAGGTGGTGGTACTCGACGTTTGAAAACGGGTTTCTGCGGGTTGATGGGCCGGTCTTGATCAAGAACGGAGGAGTTGTCGGGTATCTCAGCATGGTCTTTTCGACGCAGGCCTTGCACGAGTCCATGGCTGATATCTTCCGAGAAAGCGCCGCGGTTACGATTCTCTGTCTCTTTGCCGGCGGCCTGGGCGCGGTACTTCTGGCCAGGGGCTTTACCCGTCCGATCTACCAAATCATGGCGACGGCGAACCAGATCGAGGCGGGCCATCTGCACGCGCGCGCGGCGGTCGAGCGCCACGACGAGATCGGCCGCCTTGGCGCATCGATCAACTCCATGGCCGGGGCCATCGAGAAGAGCCAGAAAGCCACCCGGGCGGCAGAGGAGGAACTCCGCCAACTCAATGCCGATCTCGAGCAGCGGGTGCGCCAACGCACCGCACAGCTCGAAGAAGCCGAACGCAACTATCGCGAGCTGGTTCAGTCCGTGCAAGCCATCGTGTGGGAAGCGGATGCCAAGACCTGGCAATTCACTTTCGTCAGTCAGGCCGCCGAGGCCATTTTGGGATATCCGATCGAGCGTTGGCTCGCCGATCCGGATTTTTGGCAGAACACATTTCACCCCGAAGACCGCGAGCGCGCCATCGCCTTCTGTTTGCAGATGAGCCGCAAAAGTCCGGGACACGAGTTTGAGTACCGCGCGCTCGCCGCCGATGGCCGTGTCGTCTGGCTGCGCGACATCGTGCGCACGACGTTCGATGCCCAGGGCAAGCCGGCGCGCCTGCGCGGCGTCATGATCGATATTACCGAGCGCAAGCTCGCCGAGGAAAAGCTTGAAGCCAGCTTCAAAGAATTGCAGCTCCAACAGGAGGTGAGCCTGAGCATCTTGCAGGCCAATGATTCTCGGGCGATCCTCGATGAGGTTTTGAAAGTCTGCGTAACGGTCTGCGGTTTCGATCTCGGGTCGATTTTGCTCACCAAGCCGGAAGGGGAGATCAGCGAAGCGGCGGCGGCCTACGGTTACATCGACCCCGCCAACATCCAGCGGCAGCCCAGCAGCGGGGCGAGCGAGCGCGCCCGGGGGCTCCGGGGTCCTGCCATCGTGAACGATATTCAAGGTGCCGAGGGCCTGCGCACGCTCAAGAAAGAGGGGGCCCGCTGCGCTCTCTTTTTGCCCATTCGCAGCGGACCTCAGGTCCTCGGTTTAGTGCAATTGGCGAGCCGCAGCGAGCGGGTAATTCAAGATACCGAAATCCGCCTGGCCGAAGGCATATGCCATCAGATAGGCATCGCGATCCAGAAGGCCAGGCTGGCCGAGGAGAGCCGGCGCAATCTGGCGCGCATGGAAGCGCTCCATGAGATCAACGTGTCGGCGACCTCGAGCCTGGAGCTGAACACCGTGCTGAATCTGCTCCTGGCCAAGATCGACCTGATGCTCCCATTCGCCTCGGCGTCGACGATCCGTTTGTGGGAGCCGGCATCCGGCAAGCTCGAATTTAAAGTCGCGCGCAATATTCCCGTGGCAGAAATCAAAGCGCTGGAAGCGATCAGGCCGCAGAACTTCGCGAGGGCCGTCTTTGATAGCGGCGAGGCGTTGTCGGTGAGCGACGCGCCGAGCGACCCGCGCTGTCCTGACGCCGAGCTTTATCGGCGCCACGGCATGATCTCGTATCTCGGTGTGCCGCTGATGGTTCAAGGCGGCGCGATGGGTGTGCTCTCGCTGTGGGCGAGGGAAGAGCGGCAGGCTAGCGCGGAGGAAGTCGAATTCGTCAAGCTCCTCGCCAGCCAGGCAGCCATGGCGATTCATAACGCCCAGCTCTATCGCGCCAGCCTCGAACAAGCGGACGAACTGGCGCGGGCCAAAGAGGCGGCCGAAGCGGCCACCCACGCCAAGAGCGATTTTCTCGCCAACATGAGCCATGAGATCCGCACGCCGATGAACGCGGTGATCGGTATGACCGGGCTGTTGCTCGATTCGGAACTCCAAGCCGAGCAGCGCGATTATGTCGAAACCATTCGCCGAAGCGGCGAGGCGCTGCTCGAGTTGATCAACGATATTCTCGATTTTTCCAAAATTGAATCGCGCCGTTTGGAAGTGGAGCAGGCGCCGTTCGATCTCACCCGATGCATCGAGGAAGCCGCCGATCTGGTGGCGCCGCGGGCAAGCGAGAAAGGTCTGGAGCTGGTTCACTCGATCGACGCCAGTGCGCCCTTGGGGCTGACCGGCGACCTGGCGCGAGTGCGCCAGGTACTGGTGAATCTGCTCACCAACGCGGTGAAGTTCACCTCCCAGGGTATGGTGCTGGCCGAGGTCAAACGCGGTGCCAATCGCGATGACGGTCAAGTCGAATTGCTGTTTTCAGTACGCGACACGGGAATCGGCATTCCAGCCGATCGCATAGACCGGCTGTTCCGATCGTTTACCCAAGTAGATAGCTCGACTACGCGCCTCTATGGCGGGACGGGTCTCGGCCTGGCGATTTGCAAGCAGTTGGTCGAGTTGATGGGCGGCAAAATCTGGGTCGAAAGCGAATTCGGCAAAGGATCGACGTTTTACTTCACGGTCGTCGGCAAGCCCGCGCAGCTGCCGAGCTTTGTTGAAAAGCGCGCCGAGCTGGCCGGTAAGCGAGTGCTCGCGGTGGACGATCAAGAAGTGAATCGGATCATTTTGGCGCGACAGTTGGAGTCTCAGGGAATACGCGTTGTGACCGCCGGGTCGGGAAGCGAGGCGCTCGCCCGTCTGCACGACGGCATGCCCTTCGATATCATCTTGCTCGATATGCAGATGCCCGAAATGGACGGCGTGGAACTGGCTGAAAAGATTCGCCAACTGCCGGCGCATGTTTCGACCCCCGCGGTCATGTTGACTTCACTGGGGCGGCGCGAAGTGACGGGCGGCGCCTTCGCGGCGTTTTTGACCAAGCCGGTCAAGGCCGCGCAGTTATACGAGACCCTCGCCAGAGTTCTCGGCATTGAGCAAGCCGGCGAACCCGCCGCCAAAGCGGGGATTAATAAAGATATGGCCAAGCGCTTTCCGCTGCGCATTCTTGTCGCGGAAGACAATGCCGTCAATCAAAAAGTCGCGTTAAAGATTCTCGACCGCATGGGTTATCGCGCCGACGTGGTGTCCAACGGGCGCGAAGCGCTGCAAGCGGTGGAACGCCAGAGTTACGATGCGATTTTGATGGATGTGCAGATGCCCGAGATGGACGGGATTGAGGCGACCGCGAATATCCACGATCGATTCGGTGAAACCCGGCCGTGGATTATCGCCCTTACGGCCAATGCGTTGGACGGGGACCGCGAGCGCTACCTCGGGGTCGGCATGGACGATTACATAAGCAAACCGATTCGGATTGACGGGTTGGCCGCGGCGCTCGTGCAGGCCTTCGAGGCGCGACGCGGTAAACTGGACAGCCCGGGCACAGAGGACTCCTGTGCGGCGGGCCTGTTCGAGGTGCGATGACCATGATGCCGGGTAGCGGCAAACTCAATATGGCGCAGCGAAGCTTGGCGCTCGGAGAAGGGACTGCGGAGCGCTGTCCCGATCGGGACGGTGCGCGCGTGAAGAGCCTTTCGGGTGCGAACGTGATGCTGGTGGACGAGGATCCGGCGGTGCTTGGCGCGCTTCAAGACGCGCTCGAACAGAGCGGCGCGGCGACCATCCAGAGCCATCCGAATGCCCTGAGGGCTTTGACGCAGATCATCGGCGGCGAGCGCGCCGTCGATCTGATATTTTGCGATCTCAGGATGCCGTATATGGACGGCGTGGAATTTTTTCGCCGGCTTGCCGAAATCGGCTATCGGGGCGGTTTGATCCTGGTGAGCGGCGAAGATGGGCGCTCGATAGAGATGATGACGAAGTTTGCCCGAGTGCGGAAACTCAACTTGCTTGGTTATCTGGAAAAACCAGTTGACCCTGTGGAGCTCGCAGGGTTGCTCGAAAATTGGTCCCGCCCCGCCCCGCTGCCCGAGGCCGCCGTCGCATTGCCGGTAAGCGCCGCGGAAATCAAGCAGGCTATCGCCAACCAGGAGTTGATCAATTATTACCAGCCGCAGGTGGCGGTCGCCACCGGGGCGGTCGTGGGCGTGGAGTCGCTATTGCGCTGGCGGCGCGGTCGTGAAGGGATCGTCGGCCCCGGCCGGTTAATCGGTGCGGCGGAGACCTGGGGATTGACGGAGGAAATTACCCGTTATGTGGTGCGTCACGCGCTCATGCAAAGCCGGGTTTGGCGGGACCAGGGTCTCAGGCTCCTGCTTTCCATAAATGTAACCATGGATGACTTGGCGCAACTCGATTTTCCCGAGTTTCTCGCTTTTGAGACCAACCGCACCGGCATTCAGCCGTCGTCGGTGGTCTTGGAAATCACGGAGCGCAGACTGATGGTCGATCCCATGGCCGTGTTTGACGTCCTCACGCGCTTGCGCCTCAACGGCTTTCGGCTCTCCATCGACGACTTCGGTACCGGGTATTCCAGCCTGGCGCAGCTGCGTGACATCGCCTTCGACGAGCTCAAAGTGGACACCAGTTTTGTCCATGGCGCGGCCACCGACCCGAAGCTGCGGGTAATCCTCGAAGGCAGCCGGTCCATTGCCCAGCAGCTCGGCATGACGGTGGTCACGGAGGGTATTGAGGACCGGGCGGACTGGGACTTGGTTCAGCGCCTGCGCTGCGACCTGGCCCAAGGCTACTTTATCGCCGGACCGATGCCGGCGGATGAACTCGGCGAGGCGATGGCCGATTGGCATCGCCGTGTGCCCGAGCTTTGCATTAACTCAATTCTGAAGTGAGTTGTCAGCCGTGGCGGGCTCGTCAGAGCGCAACACGGATTCGCGCGTCGACGATGAGACAGCCCTGGCCGGGCGGGAGCGCGAACACCGGATTCAAATCCAATTCGGTGATCTCAGGGATTTCTTCCACCAGCCTGGCGACACGCAATAAGAGTTCTTCCAGCGCCGCAATATCCGCGGGAGGATGACCGCGATAACCTTGCAAAAGCCGGTAACCGCGAATGCTCTCGACCATCTCGTGTGCGTCACGGTCGGTAATGGGCGTGACACGAAAACAGACGTCATTCAAGATTTCGACGTGGATGCCGCCCAGACCGAACCCGATCAGTGGGCCGAATAAAGGGTCCTGAGTGACGCCGACCATCACTTCAACGCCGCCGGACAACATGGGCTGTACCAGCACGCCTTCCATGGCATCGAGTTGATCGATCTCGGCGACGCGGTCGCGAATCGCGTGAAACGCGCGTCGTACGCCGTTGCCGTCTTGCAGGTTTAGATGCACCCCGCCCACTTCAGTTTTATGGACGATTTTTGCCGACGCCAGCTTGAGCGCCACCGGGTATCCCAGTTCATCGCCGAGGCGCACCGCCTCATCAGCGTCCCGGACGACACCGCCCTTAGGCACGGGCAAACGAAATGCCGCCATAACGTTTCGCAACTCGGCAGCAGATAGCCATCGCGCGCCGTCCTGCGCGATGGCCTTTTGGCAAACCTTCCGCGCCGTTCCCGGGTCGATGTCGTCGAACTGCGGAATCAGCCCTGGCGGCCGGCGCCTCCAATCGGCGTATTTCACAAGCTTGCCCAAAACCCGCGCGGCATTTTCAGGAAACGGATAATTGGGTAAACGCTCCCCGTGGGCAGTCGCGGAAGGACGGGTCGTTGCACTGTCCATGAGACAGGTGAGCACGGTCTTTGTCGCAGCCCGGCCGGAGCGGGCCGCGGCAACGCCGGCCGAGATCCCCTCTGCCATGGCCGAGAGATCGGCGAGACCGACGTGGATGGTTAGAACGATCAGAGCGTCGACTTCCTCAGCGGCAAGGAGGATTTCCGTGGCGCGGCGAAAATCATCGGCTGTCGCCGAAGCGATCATATCGACCGGATTGGCGACGCTCGCGGTGTTCGGCAAAAACTCGCGCAAGCGCTCTTGCGTCGACTGCGCCAGACCCACGACGGTCAGCCCGGCTGCCTCGCAAGCATCGGCGCAAAGAATTCCCAATCCCCCGGCGTTCGTGAGCAAGGCGACGCGCCGGCCGCTGGGCAGCGGCTGCGTGCTCAACGCTTCGGCCAAATCGAAAAGTTCGTCCAGTGTGTCGGCTCGAAGGATGCCGGTTTGATGAAACAGCGCGTCCGCGGCGACGTCATCGGCGGCGAGCGCGGCGGTATGCGAACCGGCCGCGCGCCGCCCGGCGCCGGTGCGGCCGGCCTTTACCACAACGATCGGTTTTCGCTGGCCGATGCGGGCGGCAATCCGCGCAAAGCGGCGCGGGTTACCAAAAGATTCGAGATAAAGCAATATAACGTCAGTGCGCGGGTCTTCCTCCCAGTATTGTAAGAGATCGTTGCCCGAAACGTCGGCTTTGTTGCCGACGCTGACGAAACTCGAAAGGCCCAAGGCGCGGTCCCGCGCCGCTGAGATGACCACCAATCCCAACGCGCCGCTCTGAGAACAAAAAGCCACGCGTCCAAGGGGAGGCATGTGGGGCGCAAACGACGCATTCAAACGCACGGCCTTATCGGTATTCAACAAGCCCAAACAGTTGGGTCCGACCATACGCATGCCGAAGCCGCGCACCCGCTCGAGTAGCTCTCTTTGCCGTTCTTTGCCTTCGGCGCCGATCTCCGCGAAGCCGGCCGTGATCACAAGGAGCGCGCGAACACCGCAATTGCCGCAGTCCTCGACTACCCCAAGCAGGCTGTTCGGCGGCGTCGTTACAATCGCCAGATCGACGGGCTGCCCAATATCTTTTACGGTGGGATAGACCGTCAAGCCGGCCAGGGTCGCCGCGTTCGGGTTGACCGGATAAATGGGCCCCTGGAAGCCGTAGTCGATCAATGCGTGCAAGATCCTGGCCCCGATGCTTGTGGCATCCCTCGACGCACCGATCACGGCCACCGCACCCGGCCGAAAGAATGGCAAGATCGACGCGGTGGTGGCGACGCGATCACGCAGTTCCGCGCGCTCGACACTGGCGGCGCTGGGCGCCAGAGAGAGATCGATCGCGACGAAATCGCCGTCGTGATGCAAACGATAGTCGAAACCCGAATCGCGAAAAACCTCGATCGCCGCCTGGTTTTCAATCGTCATAACGGCCCGCAGGCGGCGAAAACCGTTGGCCGCGGCGAGCAGCGCCAGACGCTCGAGCAAGAGTGTGCCGATGCCCTTGCCCTGAAAAAGATCGCCGACTGCTACAGCGATTTCAACGCTGCGTCCGTTACGGGCGACATAGGCGCCGCAGGCGATAATGCGCGGCTGTCCTGCGGCGAGCCGAGTCACGACCAAACTCAGACGACTACTCGGGTCCGACGAGTCACAGAAAGAGTCGGTCAATTCGCCTGCAAGGGTGGCATCGGCGAAAAACGGGTGGCGGCGCGAAGCGGCCGGCAGAGAGGAAAAAAACTCCGCGATCGCTTTTTTGTCGTCGGGACCGGCGCTGCGAAGGGTTGCAGCGGAGCCGTCGCGTAGGAGCAGCCGGCCTGACCGCGCCGAGTCCTGGTAGGGGAGCGGCAGATAACGGGGACGATATCTGGCCATGAGTATTTATTAGTAGGCGGTGGCGCAAGCGATTGCAAGGTGCTTTTGGGTCCCGACACAAAGTTTCGGGGTGGCCGGAGCCGCACTGGTGCGACTCGTTAACTACGGCATTTCAAGTTGTTAGGCGCAGCTTTGTTAAAGATTAACTTGACTTTTTGGCCTTCTCGGTAGTAAAAGCAAAATGCCTTTTATCCGCGATCCGATTCGGAACAGCAGTGAGAGCCTGGCAAGTCTGGAATGGGCACGAAGCTTGCTGCCGCGTCGATAAGTTCAATGGAGTGTAAGCATGGGTGGGGATGCCGTAGAAAGGTTGATGGAAATCGTTCTCCAGATGAAAATCAACATGACCCACATCAACGAAACACTGCAGTTGCAAACCACCGAAATTCGCCAGCAACTTTCGGTTATTGTCGATGACCAAAGAAAATCCCTTGAGGGGCATTTGGGCGCTATCGATGCGAAGCTGAAGGATTGCTCATGTCAGGTCGCTGATTACCAAAGGCTCTATGCTTCTTTAGCGGCGATGCGGGCAAAACTCGATCAGCTCGGCGAGTCGCCCGGCACATTGCCGGCTCCTCTGGCCAGTGACACTCTTGAAGGCTTCCTCGCCTGGCGCCTGGACCAGTTGAGAGAACGAGGCGAGATCTAGTTGGACCTTGCGATATTTGGGCCTTAATTAGATCGGTATCCCCGCGTCGAGCCCTAGCCAGCCTTAAGTCGCATAATGCCGATTCCGACTACGGGCCTGGAAAGCCGCCGGCGCGATGTGGTAAATTTTTCGAGTGTGCTCGACCATGAACGGGCCGATTGGAACCTTGCGCAGCGCAGCTCAACGAGTTGATCACCACAGACCTTCCAATTCTTTGACCCAGTGAAACTCCCCGACTTGATCCCGCCTGACTATACCTGGTCAAGAGAACGAATGATCCAGGAACAGATCATTGCGCGGGGCATTGGCGATCCACGGGTCATTGCGGCGTTGCGCAAGGTCCCCCGCCAGCTGTTTGTCGATCCGGGCCTGGTTCATCGGGCTTATGATGATAGCGCGCTGCCCATCGGTGAGAAGCAAACTTTGTCCCAGCCCTATATGTCGGCGCGAATGAGCGAAGCGTTGTGTCTTTCCGGCGATGACAGGGTCTTAGAAGTCGGTACCGGATCGGGCTACCAGACGGCTCTTCTGGCGGAGATCTGTTTTAATGTTTTTTCTGTGGAAAGGCTGCGCGCGCTATCGCACCGAGCGCGCGGACTCCTCGACCGGCTGGAGTACCAGAACATCGCGCTTCACGTGGGCGATGGCACAATAGGCTGGTCGGAGCATGCACCTTACGATGGCATACTTGTCACTGCCGGTGCGCCAAGCCCGCCCAAGCCCTTACTGGAACAACTCTCGGTTGGCGGTCGTCTGGTCCTGCCGGTGGGCGACGAGCATGCGCAAATCCTTTTGCGGGTCACCCGCATGCCTTCCGGGTTCAGAGAAGAAAATTTGGGGGAGTGCAAATTTGTCAAGCTTGTGGGAAAATTCGGCTGGCGGGAATGAGACATGTGAGTCTGTTGGGCCGCGAGCCCCGCACCGCTGACAAGAGTCTTTACCCTACCATGCGTCTGCCGCGGCCTATAGATTCAGCGGAAGGTCGATGAAGAGCCCGTGGGCAAGCCTCCACGCTCTGCTATTGGTTGCTTTGCTGCTCGCCAGTTGCGCGCCGCAACAGACCGGCCGGCCTGCGGCCGCGGCAAGGCGCGGCGGAGCGACGTATCACGTGGTCAAGCCTGGCGAGAATCTCTTTCGGATCGGCCAGGCTTACGATGTGTCCCATGAAGAACTGGCGCGCCTTAATGGCATTCGCGATCCTGCGCGAATACGCGTCGGCCAGAGAATTCTAATTCCGGGCGCTGGCGGGCTTCCACCGGCGGAGATGAGAACTTCCGAGGAGCCGGCGACGCCCTCTGCGCCGCGAACCTTCGAGCCGGCAAGGGATGGTTTCTTTTGGCCGACGCAGGGTACGATCCATTCGGGCTTCGGCCCGCGCGGCCAGAGTTTTCACGATGGAATAGACATCGCCGCGCCGGAAGGCACGACGATCCACGCGATCGAAAGCGGCGAAGTGATCTACAGCGATCGGTTGCGGGGCTACGGCAATATAGTCATTCTTCGCCATGACGACGGCTTGGTGTCGGTTTACGCCCATAACCAGGTGAACCTGGTGCGCGAAGGAAATCGCGTCGAGCGCGGCGAGGTGATTGCCAGAGTGGGCAGCACGGGACGAGTCACCGGACCGCATCTGCATTTTGAAATCCGCAAAAACAACAGGGCCGTCGATCCCATGCGTTATCTGCCACAGTTGTGCTGCGCTCCGGCATCCGCTAATCTGCCGCCGGAGAGCTAAGTTGCAGGTTGCAAATTGCGGATTCCAAATTTCAAATTGCACAATGGAGAGTCTGTGAGCATGAGCGACGACATCGCAAGCATCCGCGCGGCGATTCGGGATGTCCCGGATTTTCCCAAACCGGGAATTGTTTTCAAGGATATCACGCCGCTGCTGGGCAACGGCGCATTATTTCGCAAGACGATCGATATTCTTGCCGACCGCTATCGCGGCCAGAGGGTCGATACCGTTTTGGGCATCGAGTCGCGTGGTTTTATTGTCGGCGCGGCTTTAGCATGCCAACTGGGCGCGGGTTTTTCCGTGGTTCGCAAACCCGGCAAATTGCCCTTCGAAACGCACAGCGCGAGCTATGCATTGGAGTACGGTACGGACAAGCTGGAAATTCATATCGACGGTATCTCGCAAAACGCGCGGGTTGTGATCGCCGATGATCTGATCGCCACCGGAGGCACCGCTGCGGCCACCGCTGAACTGGTTACCAAACTCGGCGGCACGGTGGTCGAGTGCGCGTTTGTGATCGAACTTCCGTTCCTCAAAGGGCGCGAAAAGCTGAAACCCCACGGGGTTTTCTCAATCCTGCAATATGACTCGGATTAGGCCGGCAAGCTGCCGGTTTTACAGGCTTTCCGTTCCTTGACATCCCCCCGCAATGGTCTATAAGTGAAGGGTAGCCACCAGGGCCAATATTTTGCCGCCTGGCCAGGATCGCGCGACCGCCACACCGGCGTGCTAGTTTAGGAAGACTCCATGAAACGCATTGAGGAAATGACTTTCTGGGAACGGCTTTATTTCCCGGAAATATTCCGCGGACTGACCGTCACCGGGTATCGGTTTTGGCGCAATCTGGCAGTTCACGCGCTGCAAAAGTTGGGCTTTGCGCGCGGCGCAGAAGCGGCGATCACGGTGCAATATCCGGAGGAGCGCTGGACCTATCCCGATACCTTTCGCGGGAGGCATCGCCTGACGCTGAAAGAAGACAAGGAAACGGTACAGTGTACGGCATGCTTTCTATGCGCCACGGCTTGTCCGGCCGAATGTATTTACATCGAGGCCGGAGAGTATCCGGATAATCCGGTGGAAAAGTTCCCGATCCGCTACGAGATTGATACGCTGCGCTGCGTCTATTGCGGGTTTTGCGTGGAAGCTTGTCCGTGCGACGCCATTCGTATGGACACCGGAACTCATCCGGGAAACCTGGGGTTTGACCGAAAAGCCTTCGTCGAGAACAAAGAAGTGTTGATGGAAAGATCCAAGGTACTTGCGAAGAAGGGCAAAGACGGCTTATACGAGGAATACGTCAAACCCTACCGCCACGTCTAATAGGCCCGCGTCATTCTCAACCGACACCCAAAGGAGGGAGTTATGGCCAATTCCGAAAGCAAAAACGGCACGAATTCAAACGAAATTACCAATAAGCCGTTCCCGGCATCGCAGAAGGTCTACGTTCATAGTCATCACCGCCCGGAGTTAAGCGTCGCCTTGCGCGCCGTCACGCTCTCGAATTCGGCCCACGGCGCGCAGGAAAACGACCGCGGCAGCGCCACCCCCCATGCCCCGATCATGATTTACGACACGTCGGGTCCTTATAGCGATCCGGAGCAAACGACCGATATCCGTCGCGGATTAAAGCCTTTGCGACTGCAGTGGATTCGCGCACGGGGGGACGTCGAAGAACTGCCGGGTCCAAGTTATCAGCCGCCGGTCAAGAAAAACGGCAAGGCGACCGCCGCCGAGACCGAACGTTTTCCCGATGCGTCGCGCCGCCCGGTACTGCGGGCCAAGCCCGGCTGCAACGTCACTCAGATGCATTACGCCAGGAAGGGCATCATCACGCCGGAAATGGAGTATATCGCCATTCGGGAAAATCTTGGCCGTGAGCAAGCCTTGGAACAGGCGGCGGTTGAAAACGGCAGGGTCCATGCCGGCTACAGTTTCGGCGCCGCTATTCCTAAATTTGTAACGCCGGAGTTCGTCCGCGACGAAGTGGCCCGGGGGAGGGCGATTATTCCATCGAACGTCAATCATCCCGAGAGCGAGCCGATGATCATCGGCCGCAACTTCCTGGTGAAGATCAATGCCAACATCGGCAATTCGGCGGTGGCCTCCTCCATAGAAGAGGAAGTTGAGAAAATGATCTGGGCAACGCGCTGGGGCGCGGATACGGTCATGGACCTTTCCACCGGCATGGACATTCATGAGACCCGCGAGTGGATCCTGCGCAATTCTCCCGTTCCCATAGGCACCGTGCCTATTTACCAGGCGCTGGAAAAAGTCGACGGCAAGGCCGAAGAACTGACCTGGGAAATATTTCGCGACACGCTGATCGAGCAGGCCGAGCAGGGTGTGTCCTACTTCACGATTCACGCCGGTGTGTTGCTGCGGTACGTGCCGCTCACGGCCAATCGGGTGACCGGCATCGTTTCGCGCGGCGGCTCGATCCTCGCCAAGTGGTGCTTGGCGCATCACCAGGAGAATTTTCTCTACACGCACTTCGAAGAGATCTGCGAAATCATGAAGGCCTATGACGTGGCATTCTCGCTGGGCGACGGTCTGCGGCCGGGCTGCATCGCTGACGCCAACGACGAAGCCCAGTTCGGCGAACTGGAAACCCTCGGCGAGCTCACCAAGATCGCCTGGGACCATGACGTGCAAGTGATGATCGAGGGGCCCGGGCATGTGCCCATGCACATGATTCACGAGAACATGACCAAACAGCTCGAAGTCTGCCATGAAGCTCCTTTTTATACGCTGGGGCCCCTGACAACGGACATCGCGCCCGGCTACGATCACATCACCAGCGCCATCGGCGCGGCGATGATCGGCTGGTACGGCACGGCGATGCTGTGCTACGTGACGCCCAAGGAGCATCTCGGCTTGCCGGACAGAAAAGACGTAAAAGACGGTGTGATCGCTTACAAGATCGCGGCCCATGCCGCCGACCTGGCCAAGGGCCATCCTGGCGCGCAAATTCGCGACAACGCGCTCAGCCAGGCGCGCTTCGAGTTTCGCTGGGAAGATCAATTCAATTTGAGCCTGGATCCCGAAACCGCACGCGAATTTCATGACGAGACTTTGCCGGCGCAGGGCGCCAAGGTGGCGCACTTCTGCTCCATGTGCGGACCCCATTTCTGTTCGATGAAGATCACCCAGGACGTGCGCGACTACGCCGCCAAAGTGGGCGTGGCCGAGCAGGCGGCGCTGGAACTCGGCATGAGGGAAAAAGCGGAAGAGTTCAAAAAATCCGGCGGTAAGATTTATCAGGAGGTCGACTCCGGCAGTTCGGCGGAGCCGGCCGCGGCCGCCAAAGAATGATACACGGATTGATTTATTGATATTCGCCAAACTGGCCGCCTCGCGCGGCCAGTTTTGTTTTGGCCGCCCGGCTTGCAGCGGGCAGGCGGAACGCTATCTGACCCGATGACTAGCCCGAAGAGGATCCTGCTCTACGGCTTTGGCCCCTACCGGCAGTTCCGCCAAAATATCACCGCCAAAATCGTCCGGTCACTGCCGCCGGCAACCGGCCTCAAGCGGGTGGTGTTCCCGGTGCGCTTTAATCGGCGCCAGTTTGTCGAAGCGCTTGAGCGGCATAAGCCGGACGTGGTCCTTGGGCTCGGTCAAAGCTCTCGGCGGACGATGGAAATCGAAACCCGCGCGGCAAACCGCCGACGCACCGATAAAAAGGCTCGAGCCCGGGCGATCCGCAAACGCGGTGCACGCTTTTTGCCGACGACTCTCGATCTCAAGCTCGGCCGCGACGTCAAGCGGTCGAACAACGCCGGCGACTATGTCTGCAATTTTTCGATGTATGTGATACTGGAACATATCCAGCGCACGGGAGCGAGCATTCGCTTTGGTTTCGTGCACATTCCGCATCACGTTGCGCCGCTCGACGCGGCGCACGCCGTCGCCGGATCGCTTAAGCGGTTAGGAGTTCGAACCGGGTAATTCAGGCGAGGTCTCAACTGGATTCAGGGGCTGGTAAGCCATCGCCCGCTTGATGAGCGGGCCGCTTAGGATTGAAGCCACGAGCGCGGTCGTGGCGGGGTCGGCCTTAGGCTGCCGTGAGCCGTCGCAGCGCTTCGGCGTATTTTTCCTGGGTTTTCTTGACGATTTCCGGCGGCAATTCGGGAGGCGGGGATTTCATGTCCCATGGCAATTGGAGGAGGTAGTCGCGGACAAACTGCTTGTCGTAGCTGTCCGGCGTTTTGCCGGGGCGGTATCCGTCCATCGGCCAGAAGCGCGAGGAATCCGGCGTAAGCACCTCGTCGATCAAGACGATGTCGTCGCCCTCGATGCCGAACTCCAGTTTCGTGTCGGCGATGATGATGCCTTTTTTCTCGGCCAGTTCGCGGGCGCGGCTGTAGATCGCGATGGTCGCGTCGCGCATCTTCTCGGCGCGGATTTTTCCGACTTTGGCGACCATGTCGTCGAAGGAAATGTTGACGTCATGGGCGCCCACTGCGGCTTTGGTGGAAGGCGTGAAAATGGGCCGATCCAGCCGCGACGCTTCGACCAGCCCCTTGGGAAGTTGGATGCCGCAGACCGCGCCGGTCTGCTGATAGTCTTTCCATCCCGAGCCGACCAGATAGCCCCGCACGATGCACTCCACGGGAGCGGGCAAGCTTTTCTTCACCAGCAGAGTGCGGCCTTCGAGCTTGGCACGGTGCGGCCGACAAACCTCTGGAAAGTCGTCGAAATGGGCGCTGATCAAATGATTCGGCACGAGGTCCTTCAACACGTCGAACCAGTAGACCGACATGGCGGTGAGGATCTTGCCTTTGTCGGGAATCAAGGTCGGCAGGACGACGTCGAAGGCGGAAATCCGGTCGCTCGCCACCAGGAGAAGCTGGTCTCCCAGGTCGTAGATATCGCGCACCTTGCCGCGGTTGTACAGGGTTAATCCCGATAACTGCTCTTCCACCGTTGAGACACCTTTCCGTCGCTTAATTTTTGGGCTTGACCGGTCGCGGGCGTTTGGCGCGACCCCATCCACACCACATCATCCGCGCGCTGTCAATTCGGCCCGAGAAGCCGCGACATTCCATCCGGGGGCGGTGCGTGAAGCTGCGGGCGGAGGCCCGCGCCCTCCACCCGTGGCGTGGGAGTGGAGATTGTCCTCGGTTTGATCGCGACGCCCGACCGCGAGTGGACCCGACAGCGGCACGCCGCCACATTCAAATCACGCGGATTATTTCTTTTTTCGTTTGAGCGATTGGAGCAGTAGATTCAGGACCAGGAAGCCGATCCCAAACGCCCAAATCCAGAAGATGGGTTCCCATTTGCCCATAGCGCTGTCCTTCCTCGCTCAAAAGGTCTGTCCGGTTTCTCACGCCTTTGCGGCCGTGCCCGGTCTCTTTCCCGCTCCTCCTCCGGTTCGCTGCGGTTTCGCCGGATAAAAAAAAGGCCGAGCCAAAACACTGTGCAGGTTTTGGTCGGCCCATTTCCCGACTGGTTGAAAGTTCAACCTTTCGGGAGATCGTCAGACTGGGGACTTTATAAGGAGCCGGGTTGCGCTTGTCAAGACTCCTTTTTCCGAGGCAAGGTTTTTTCGAGGTCTGCCGCCAAAGTGAAGACGAAGACGCGCTCGCCGGAAGCCGTGCTGATGTCCGTGTGAAGATCAATGATGCTGGCGCCGCTGATCTCGCTCACGACGCGATAGAGCAGAGGTCTGGCTTTTTCGATCAATGTCGCGCGCATTTTTTTGACCAATTCGGTCCCGTCAGGGGTCTTCGTGAGTTGTTCCTCCGCGGGAGTGAGCACGCCTTTGAGACGGACCAGGATCATGTCCTCAACGACGTAAGCGCACGACTCCCTGGGCCCGCGCCCCATGTATTCGATCTCGAATTGAGTGATGGCCCGGCTGATCTCCGCTTCGATTTCGCCCTTGGTTTTCATTAAGCGGCAGCAATCCGGCTAGAGCAATTCTTTCATCCCGGCTTCGGTAAAGCCGGTGAGTTTCTTCTTGCCCTTGATGATCACCGGGCGCTTGAGCAGATTGGGGTCCTTGAGCATCAGCCGGATGGCCGCGTCTTTGGACGGCGGCTTAGTCTTCATCTCCCTTTCGCGATAAAGCGGCGTGCGCGTGTTGAGGAAGCGCTCGATGGCCTCGTCGCCGATAATGTCGCGCAGCTCCTTTTCGCTCAAAGGGTTTTTGCCGTACTCTCGCTCTTTGAAGTCGAGGTTTTTCGCCTGCAAGAAACTTCTTGCTTTACGGCAAGTGGTTCACGTCGCTTTGTAGATGAACTGGATCCGATCCGCCATTGTCCGCTCCTTATGATTTGAAAAACTTCGCGACGCGCTCGAAAGCGGCGGGTTCAATTTCATTGCGCACGGGCCAGTCGTTTTTCAGCTTTAGCGGGATTGTGGCATCGATAATCGCGACGGCGTCGCCCAACCAGCCGCGGAAGCTTTGCACCTCACGGATGATCTCGATGTCCTTGTCCCAATGAACGCGGGTCGCCACAGCCCACAGGACTTCCCTTTCATTGAAAACGTCGACATCTTCATCGACGATCACCGCCAGTTTTAGATTCGGCATTTCGACGAAGGCCTGCATGCCGGCTTTGTTGGGCTCGTTCTCGAACTCCTTCTTGATGGAGATGTAACCAATGCACCGTCCGCAACCCGAAGCGGGAAGGTGAATCGCCCGGATACCCGGCACGTTTTTCTTGATGACGTTGTATGTGCTGCCTTCCTTGGGAATGCTGCCCAGGTTCCAGTGGTCCATATGGCCGGGCCAGAAGTCTTCGACGATGCCGCCGCGCCGGTGTGTGATGGCGGTCACTTCGATGACCGGCACGTCCATTTTCGGCTGCGCGTAGCCGAGAATTTCACCGAAGGGGTTTTGCGGCTGGCGCACGCCGGGGAGGATTTCGCCTTCGATGATAACTTCCGCATCCGCCGGCACCATGAATTTATCGCCCCATGTCGTCGACGGAGTGAGGCGCAGGGGTTCCTTTAAAAATGCCGAGGCCGTCAAATAATCGTTGTTGCCCATAGCGGTCATGGCGCAGGAGGAGAGGTAGAACGCCGGGTGGTGCCCCAGGATAACGATCACGGGGGCGCGCAGATTTTTTTCCTCATACTCGCAAGCCATCGCTTCCAGGTGATGGTGTTTGTGAGCGGAAAAGCTCATATGCTTCGGGTCGTGATATTTATTCTTGGTGAAGGTGATGTCGTAAAATTCGCCGTTCAGCCCCTTCATGGCGCAGGTCATGGTGTGATAGGGGCCGGCATCGCCCTTCTGGTGCATCGGCATGGGCAGCATCCGGAGATCGGCTTTGTCGCCGGTGAGGACGACTTCTTTGACCGGCGCCTTTTCCGGGGCGATGACTTCGAGATCGCCCTGCTGCTGCTCGAGTTTGGCAACTTCCAGGCTTACCTCCAGGGGGGATTGAATGTCGCCCATATCGAGGGAGTCGGCGATATACTGGCGCGACACCCAGGGGTTATAGAACATCGGGAACTCGGACTTTTTGCCGTTGAGGGCGGGGACGTTCTCGAACAGCACCATTTTCGGCTCGTTGCGCAAATCGAGGTGCTTTAGGTAAGCTACGGTTTCGTAATTATTCGCATCGATGAAGTTTTTCTCGCGAATCACAGAACCTTCTCTTTTGGCTCCTTCCTGAGCGATGAAGCTTGGCAGATCTTTAGCCATGTAAATTCTCCTCTTGTGGATTTCCGCTTGGAATAACCTCTTTTACTTAGTTGAATCCTACTTCTAGTTCAAGGGAGCGAGCCGGAGATGAGACCCCTCAGAGCGCCCAGCTTGTGGCGCCATCCGGTGCGGCACAAGAGATTGAGCAGATGGCGGATTTGGCCGGCTTTCTTCTTGGTCGCGGGGTACCAGGGAAACTCTTCCTTGAGACCGAAGCGGTCGATGACGATGGTTTTTTGCTGGCAGAACTTGCGAATGCCTTCGGCGCCGTGGCGGTAACCGTAGCCGCTTTCCTTGCATCCGCCCATGGGCGCATCGGCGACGATAAAGCTTACCAGGCTGTCATTTATGGATACCGATCCGCTTTGCATTCCTTGGGCCAAATGCCAAGCGGCGGCAACATTCTGCGAAAAGACGCTGCCGCTCAAGCCGTAGCGCGAATCGTTGGCCATGCGCAGGGCTTCCTCGGCGCTGTTGACTTTGACGATCGGGATAATCGGTCCGAAGGTCTCCTCTGTCATGATGCTCATGGAGTGATCAACGTCGACCAAGACCGTGGGCTCGTAGTAATAGCCGGGCAATCCCGCATGACGGCGCCCGCCGACGAGCACCTTGGCGCCTTTGGCGACGGCATCGTTGACCTGCGTCGCGATCGTTTGCAGTTGGCGCTCGGACGTCATAGCGCCGATATCGACCTCGTTTTCGCTCGGTCCCTGGCGAATGGCACGCACCCGCGCGACGACCTTATCGACGAAAGCCGGATAGACTGGCGCTTCGACGTAAACCCGCTCGATGGATGTGCAAATCTGGCCGCAGTTCATCAGCGCGCCCCAGACACAAGCACCGGCGGCGCGGTCGAGATCGGCGTCTTTGAGCACGATCATCGGATCCTTGCCGCCCAGCTCGAGAGAGACGGGGATCAACCGTTCGGCCGCACGGCGCATGACTTTTTTGCCGGTTTCGACGCTGCCGGTAAAGGCGATCATATCGGCGTGATCGACGAGCGCTTCGCCCGCGGCCCCGCCACCGACCACCACTTGCAGCAAATTGTCCGGAAATCCGGCTTTGGCCGCGACTTCGGCACCGAAGCGCGCCGAGAGCGGTGTCAGCTCCGACGGTTTAATAACTACGGCATTGCCTGCCATCAGCGCCGGGAGCGCTTCACCGAGTGTCATGGTCAGCGGGAAGTTCCACGGGCTGATAATGCCGACGACGCCCCGCGGTGCGTAGGTCAAAACGACCTTCTTGGCCTTGAGCAGAGGAAAGTGCGGACGAATTCGTTTTGGGCGCAGGTAGCGGGCGCCCCTCTTTGCCCACGAGCCGATGGCATTGCACAGATAAAAGAGTTCATTGCCGTAAACTTCCGCCCGCGGCCTGCCGGTTTCCGAAGTCAATATATCCGCCAACCTTTCGCCTTCGTCGAGCAGCAGATCGCGCAGACGGTAGAGCAATCTCGCGCGTTCGGGAAAGCTGGTGCGCTGCCAAACGGTTTGCGCTTGGCGTCCGCGGGCCACGGCAGCGGCGATCTCGGCAGTCTGGGCTACCGGCAGCTCGGCGATTCGTTGGAGTGTGGCGGGGCTGCGGACAATGATGGTTTCGGCGCTCACGATTATGAGTGTTCAACTAAAAATTAGGGATAGGCGGGATCGCTCGCGTGTGCGGGCTTCACGCCATGGTCTGTCCGCCGCAGATATTGATCGCCTGCCCGGTCATTCCGCGGGCGGCATCCGAGGCGACATAGCAGACCAACTCGGCGACTTCCCGCGCGTCCAGAAATCTTTTTATCGGGATGTTCGCGACCGCCTGCGCTTTGAACTGTTCGGACGCGATCCCTTGGATCGCCGCGGTTTCGCGGATTCCCCGCGATGCCATTTCCGTGTCGACCCAACCCGGGCAGACGGTATTGACGGTTATACCCCGGTCGACGAGTTCGAGAGCGAGCGCGCGAGTGAAGCCGATCATACCGTGCTTGGTGGTGCAATAGGCCGTGTAGCCGGGCACTCCGAATCGACCAAGCACCGACGAAATGTTGATCACCCGGCCGCCGGCGTGATCGGGCATGTTTTTTAACACTTCCTTGGTGACGAGATACATGCCGTTCAAATTGGTATCGACGATGTCATACCACTTGGCGTCGTCCGTGTCGTCGATCATGCTGAGCCCCGAGATACCGGCATTGTTAACCAGTATATGAATGGCGCCCCAGCGGGACACCACTTCGCCCACACCGCGCGCCACCTCTTGTTTTTTGCGTACGTCCATCGGCACCGGCATGACGGCCAAGCCGAGAGCGGTTAACTCGGCGACGGCGCCGTCAATATGGTTGCGGCCACGCGAAGCAATGGCGACGCTGGCGCCATAATTGGCCATTTGGAACGCGATCGCTCTACCGATTCCCGTTCCGCCCCCTGTCACCAGCGCAATCTTGTTCTTCAATAGCGCTTGCATGCTTCCCGTCGTTGGCTATAAGTGTTTGTTTTCTAAGCGAAAAATAATATTCCGACGGCATTTCAAAGAACTGATTGTGTGCGCCCCGTGCACGGTTCGAATCTGGTATCGATATTGCTCTTTGAACAACCTCGATCCACAAAATTCTTTACAGCTTTTAGAACGATATAATACAATTCTCAAGCGCCGGATAGGAGTCTATCTATGGATATCACCGAACTTTTGGCCTTTGGCGTTGAACAGGGCGCGTCGGACTGTCATTTGAGCGCCGGCGAACCGCCGATGATCCGCATTCACGGTGATCTCAAAAAGCTTGATTATTCGCCGATGACCAAGGAAGAAGTCCATGCATTGATCTATGACATCATGAGCGACGCGCAGCGCAGAGTCTTCGAGGAGACCCACGAGTGCGATTTTTCATTCGAGCTGACTTCCATAGCCCGTTTCCGTGTCAACGTTTTTATGCAGCGAAAAGGCGAGGGCGCGGTGTTTCGCACAATTCCCACCAAGATTCTCACGCTCGAGGAATTGGGCATGCCGCCGATTCTCAAGCAGCTCTGTGATAAGGAGAAGGGGCTTATCCTGGTAACCGGCCCGACCGGTTCCGGTAAATCGACGACCCTGGCCGCCATGATCGACTATCTCAATTCGACCTTCGAGGGACATATTCTCACCGTCGAAGACCCCATTGAATTCGTCCATCCATCGAAAAAATGCCTGGTCAACCAACGCGAGCTGGGGCCGCATACGGACTCTTTCGCCAATGCCTTGCGCTCGGCGTTGCGCGAGGATCCCGACGTCATTCTGGTCGGCGAAATGCGCGATCTGGAAACGATTCAACTGGCGCTCACGGCGGCGGAAACCGGCCATATCGTGTTCGGCACCTTGCATACCTCGAGCGCGCCGAAGACGGTCGATCGAATCATCGACGTTTTTCCGCCGGCGCAACAGGCGCAGATTCGCGCCCAGTTCGCCGAGTCGGTGGAAGCCGTAATTACCCAGACCTTGCTTAAGAAGAAATCCGGCGGCCGAGTTCCCGCCCTCGAGATCATGACGGGCACCACGGCGGTGAGAAATCTGATTCGCGAGGGCAAGATACACCAGATCCCGGGCACCATGCAGGTGAGCCAGAAGGACGGCATGCTGACGATGGATATGGCGCTGACCAATCTCGTGACGCGTGGCCTCGTGACTCGCGAAGAAGCCCAATCGAAGAGCAACAATCCCAATCTCTTTAGCGCCGCCGGCCCCGCGGCAGCGATGGGCGGCCGGGCCTAGCCGGTCCAAGCTTAATCCCGAACACCGGAGTGTCGCTGGTGGATATTAAAGAATTCTTTAACAAAATGGTGGAGACCGAGGCTTCCGATTTGTACCTCACTGTCGCGCGGCCGCCCATGTACCGCATCGAAGGCGAAATTCGTCCGGACGGCGAACAATCGTTTACGCCTGATGAAATGCGCGCGATCGCGCTGTCGATCATGAACGACAAACAGCAGCGCGAGTTCGCGGAAAATTTGGAAATGAATATGGCGATGTCGCTCGCCGGCGTTTCGCGCTTCCGTGTCAACATTTTTCAACAGCGAGGTTCTGTGGGGTTGGTGATCCGGCGCATCAAGGCGGATGTCTTGTCGCTTGACGAACTGGGTTTGCCGGCCATCTTGAAAGAGATCGTGATGTCCAAACGGGGCTTGGTCTTAATGGTCGGCGCCACGGGGTCGGGCAAATCGACTTCGTTGGCGGCGATGATCGATCACCGCAACTCGACCGAGTACGGCCACATCATCACCATCGAAGATCCGATCGAATTTGTCTATCGCCACAAGAAATCGATCGTGACGCAGCGTGAGGTCGGATTCGATACCCACTCGTTTCAAAACGCGCTCAAAAACACCCTGCGCCAGGCTCCGGACGTGATCTTGATCGGCGAGATTCGCGACACCGAGACCATGGAAGCGGCGATCACGTTCGCGGAAACCGGCCATTTGTGCCTGGGCACGCTCCACTCCAATAACGCCAACCAGGCGATTGAGCGGATTATGAATTTTTTCCGCCCCGAACGGCACGCGCAAATTCATATGCAACTATCATTGAACTTGCGCTCCATTATTGCTCAGCGTCTCGTACCCTCCGTGGAAGGGAAGCGAGCGGCTGCGCTGGAAGTCTTGATCGATACGCCCCGTATCAAGGATTTGATCAAAAAGGGCGAGGTCGATACGCTCAAGGAAGCGATGGAGCAAGGGGTGCAGGAAGGCTGCCAGACCTTCGATCAAGCTCTTTTCGAACTCTACAAGGACGGCAAGATCACCCTCGAGCAGGCGCTCGTGAACGCCGATAGCGCCAATAATCTGCGGCTAAAAATCAAACTGGCCGGGTTAAAGATAGACGAAGAACCGGCGATGGGTGAAACCCTGGACCCTCAGACAACGAAAGCGACCGTGCAGCAAGTCGGCAGCGCCTTTCGCCTGCGCAAAACCTAACTCGTGGCCGCGGGCGACG
Source organism: uncultured Syntrophobacter sp. (assembly GCA_964539925.1). Classification (GTDB taxonomy): domain Bacteria; phylum Desulfobacterota; class Binatia; order UBA9968; family UBA9968; genus DP-20. The sequence goes on from CAZILB010000014.1 coordinate 34,378, forward strand.
ATCCTTGCGTTTTACCGGTCCGCGCTGGTTTTTGAGCGGGCTTTTATCGCACCCTAGCGGATCGGCATGGCGATGCTGTCGATAAAATCTACGGTTTCCGTGAACCCGAATTTACGTAAAGAGAATTTAGTTGACAAATGAAAATGTTCGGTAGTAAAAAATGGTTTTAATGAGCCCAACTGATCACCCGCGGGCTGCACCCTAGTGGATTGTTTGAGCTAATCGTACAGTCGAATAGGGGGCATGATGTACGTTACCACCGAATACGCCCAATCGCTTCGAGCCATAGGGCAGGCATTGGAAACTCTTAACATCGAGGAGTTTGAATTGGAGCCGATTGGCGAGGACTATCGCGTTCGCGGCGTGAAGGCGGTTGAAGCAACCGATGCGGTGCAGCGACAAACCAGCCTGGATAAACTTCGTTCGATTTGGGGCGGGGCCTCCCCCTACGATAAAATTGTTCTTGGCAGCGGCCAGGGGCTGAAGGCCTCCGGCGAGACCTCAAAAATCGAGCTTAATTATACGCGAGAGGATATTGAGCGCCTGAATCTTGAGGGGCAAGCAAAGCGCGGCGGCTCTGAGAAAATGGCCGATTCGACGAGGCTTGCGCAGTTGCTTCGCTGCATTGGCGCCTACCTGGCACAGAAGCTTGCGCGCCTCGTAAAAGTTACTTGGCAGGGTGACGCCCTTACGGTCGAGTACGAGACATCGATGGGCAGCCGTACTCAGGAGACCTTCGCCCCTTCCGATCTGTATGATTTCGGCGTCAGAATGTACCTCCAGCGAGCGAGCCGCGGAAGCCCCTGAGCCCCTCGGTTTAACAAGACCGGCGCGGACGGAGGCCCAAATCGATCACTCATCCGCGGTTCGGCGATTCCCGTGGGTCTTTGGGGTGACAAAAAGCCCGGGCCGAATGACTCTGCCGCCACATCCGCAAAGATTTGCGGATAAGAATCCGCTTAATGGCGAGCGTCGAGTGAATGGGCGTGGCGGGCGCTCGTTATACGACTGTCAAAGTGGTAAGAAAAATTAACTTAAAGCGTCCCTCGGCTTGGAAAGAACGTGAATGGCTCGATCGATTAGTTTTTCTCAGCTGCTCCGGCCGGTCGGGCAAATGTTGGAGGCGGTGGAACTGGAATCCTTTGCGCTGAAGTTCGACGATGCCGGCGTTTACGTCAGCGGTCGAAAGGGAAAAGAGCCTGCGCCCGCTCCCGTCCGGGAAATGTCCTTGCGTGTGATCTGGCACGCACTGCGACGGAAGCGGGCCGTAGAGCCGGGCATGGAACTGCAACCGTCCTCCGGCGTAATCGAACTTCGCTATACAGCGGAAGATATCGAGCGGATGGACGCTCAAGAGCGGTCCAAACGAACTGGCGGGGGCGGCACTCCTGAGCCGCATGCGCTTTCGCAGATCCTTCGAGCGGTCGGGGGCTACGTCGATCAAAAAGGCGGAAGACTGTTGGAAATCAAGAAAACCAACGATGAAATCACGGTCGAGTACGAAACCGCGCTGCGTAAAAAAATGACCGAAACATTTACCCCGGCCGGGCTTTACGATTACTGGGTCAAAATGTACCTGCGGCGTAAAAAATCGTAAAGCGGCCGATGGGCGCTGCGAACCCGGCGATCTCTCACTTGCCTTTGGCGGAGAACAAACCGAGCAGTTTGGCGATAGGGTCGTAGAAGTGGTCCACTACCCGCTCCTTGAGCGGGATGATCGCGTTGTCGGTGATATGGATGTGCTCCGGGCACACCTCGGTGCAGCACTTGGTGATATTGCAATAGCCCAAACCCGCCCTTTGCCGGATCAATTCTATTCGATCGTTGGAGTCGAGGGGATGCATCTCTAAAGCAGCCAGACGGACGAAAAGCCGCGGGCCGGCGAAAGCCGGCTTGTTGTCTTCGTGGTCGCGGATCACGTGGCAGACGTTTTGACAGAGAAAACATTCGATGCATTTGTGAAATTCCTGAACCCTGTCGATGTCCTCTTGATACATTCGACGCTTGCCGTCGGGATCCCTGGGCTTGGGTTTGAAAGCGGGAACCTCGCGGGCTTTTTTGAAATTGAAGGAAACATTGGTGACGAGATCGCGAATGATCGGAAAGGTTTTCATGGGCGCGACGGTGATGGTTTCGCCCGGCTGAAAAAGATTCATTCGGGTCATGCACATGAGACGCGGTTTGCCGTTGATCTCGGCGCTGCATGAGCCGCACTTGCCGGCCTTGCAGTTCCAGCGCACCGCCAGATCGTTGGCCTGCTCTGCCTGGATGGCGTGAATCACGTCGAGCACCACCTGGCCTTCGCCGACGGCAATCCGGTAATCCTTGAATTCGCCGCCGCCGGCGTCGCCGCGCCACACTTGCATGTTTACCAGTTGATCCGCCATTACTTACTCTCCTCAAGCAGGACTTTTAGTTCGTCGGGCATTTCCGGCAGCGGCTCGTGAGAGAGCGACATCCCGTCGCCGGCTTTCCGCACCACGATATTCACCTTGGCTAACTTGGGATCGGTGGTTGGAAAATCGTCGCGGGTGTGGCCGCCGCGGCTTTCCTTTCGCTCGATCGCCGCGAGCGTCGCCGCTTCGGCGAAGGTCAAGAGCGAGTGCAGGTCCAGAGCCAGATGCCAACCGGTGTTGAAGTGGCGGTTGCCTTCGACTTTGGCGCTGCGCGAACGCCGTTTGAGTTGCTGGATAATTTCCAACGCCTGATTCAGCTCCGATTCGACGCGAATAATGCCGACCAGTTCCTGCATGCATTGCTGCAAATCCGAATGGATCGTGTAGGGATTCTCCTCTCCCTGGTTTTCAAACGGCGCGAGCATTTCGCGCGCGATGGCGTCCACCTGATCGCTGTTGACGGACACGGAAGCGGTGGAGGATTTGGAGTATTCGGCGGCATAGAGGCCGGCGCGCCGGCCGAACACGAGCAAATCCGACAGCGAGTTGCCGCCGAGTCGATTGGCGCCATGCAGGCCCGCGGCGACTTCGCCGGCGGCAAAAAGCCCGGGCACGGTGGTTGCGGTGGTATCGGCGTCGACGCGCACGCCGCCCATCGAATAGTGGCAGGTGGGGCCTACTTCCATCGGCTCTTTGGTAATGTCAACATCGGCCAGTTCCTTGAACTGGTGGTACATGGAGGGCAGCCGACGCTGGATATAGTCTGCCGGACGCCGAGAGGCGATATCCAAAAATACGCCGCCATGGGGCGTGCCGCGACCGGCTTTGACTTCGGAGTTGATCGCCCGCGCCACTTCGTCGCGGGGCAGGAGATCCGGAGTGCGCCGATTGTTTCTCTTGTCTTCGTACCAGGCGTCGGCTTCTATCGCGGTCTCGGCGGTCTCGGATTTGAAGAAGTCCGGGATGTAGTTGAACATAAAGCGCTCGCCCCTGGTGTTCTTCAAAGTTCCGCCGTCGCCGCGCACGCCTTCGGTGACGAGAATCCCGCGCACGCTTGGCGGCCAGACCATGCCGGTCGGATGAAACTGCATAAATTCCATGTCCATCAAATCCGCGCCCGCATCCAGAGCCATGGTGACGCCGTCGCCGCTGTACTCCCACGAGTTCGAGGTGACCTTCCAGGCCTTGCCGCCGCCCCCTGTGGCGAGCACTACGGCCTTGCTTTTAAACAGAATAAATTTGCCGCTCTCGCGCCAGTAACCGAAGGCACCGCTGATTTTGCCGCCATCGGTGAGCAGCCGCTGGAGATTGCACTCCATGAAAACGTCGATGCCCTTGTGCACCGCATGCTGTTGCAGGGTACGGATCATTTCCAGTCCCGTGCGGTCACCGACATGGGCGAGGCGGGCATAGCGGTGGCCACCGAAATCGCGCTGTAAAATCAGGCCGTCTTGAGTTCGGTCGAAAAGCGCACCCCATTCCTCCAACTCGAGAACCCGATCGGGCGCCTCTTGGGCATGGATTTGCGCCATGCGCCAGTTACTGAGCAGCTTGCCGCCGCGCATGGTGTCGCGAAAATGCACTTTCCAATTGTCCTCTGGATAAACATTGCCCATCGCCGCGGCGATGCCGCCTTCCGCCATGACCGTATGCGCCTTGCCGAGCAAGGATTTGCATACCAGCGCGGTTTTGACGCCGAGCGCGGAGGCCTCGACGGCAGCGCGCAGGCCCGCCCCTCCCGCGCCGATGACGACAACGTCGTATTCGTGGGTTTCGTACTTGTCTTCAACCATCAGAAAAACCTCAAATCGGAAATCAC
>CAZILB010000015.1:0-3455 GCA_964539925.1 uncultured Syntrophobacter sp.
GGCGTAAATATCAAACAAGCAAAGCCTGACACCGGCTCCACACCGGCTCCAGTGACACCGGCTCCAGGCGCCCAGAGCGGCCATATAGGCGTGCCGCCGTTCGACGAGCACCATCGTCCACTCCCGGTACCAGGCGCGCCGGATTCTCCCCGGACAGAACCCTGCGCAGGCTCTTTTACACAGCCTGGAAAGCGAGCCGATAGCGTCGACAACGATCGAGCGCTTACGAGAGAGAAAATTCGGCGCAAAAAAAAAGAATTCAACCGGGAGATCGTAAAAGAGGTCAGGGGCGGGGCAAGACGATTAAAGTGACTTTTAAGCCGCCGATGGCGCCAGCAACGTCCCCGTCCCAGGCTAAAAAGCCCCGGGAAGGAGTGTTTTTGACGTTGTGCAATTTGGTGGAGCCGATGGGAGTCGAACCCACGACCTCTTGAATGCCATTCAAGCGCTCTCCCAACTGAGCTACGGCCCCACTCTGAAAAGGCGGAAGGATGAGGGGTGAAGGCTGAATTCTCCGCCCCGCTGAATTATGGATAATATCCAAGTTGCCGCGCTAAAAGTCAATCCGCGCCCGCGACAAGCGCGGCTCCCTCATACGGTTCGCCCTACTCCGCCTTGACGCTCGCCCGCAGCATTTCTTCGGCGTGGCGGCGGGTTTGCTCGGTGATCTTGATGCCGCCGAGCATGCGCGCCACTTCGGCGACGCGGTCCTTCTCGGAGAGTTTCCTGACGCGGGTGTAGGTCCGGCCCTTCTCGACCTCCTTTTCGACCACGAAATGACGATCCGCCAGAGCGGCGATCTGCGGCAGGTGCGTCACACTGATCACCTGGTGGCGCGCCGCCACTTGCTTGAGCTTTTTGCCGACGATCTCGGCGACCCGCCCGCCGACGCCGGCATCCACCTCGTCGAAGAGCAGCGTCGTGACCACGCCCGGCGTCAACACCAGCGCCTTGACGGCCAGCATTAATCTTGAAAGCTCCCCGCCGGAGGCGATCTTCGCCAGCGGCTTTGCCGGCTCGCCGGGATTGGGCGAGAAATAAAACTCGACTTCGTCCATGCCGCGCTCGCCAAGTTTTTTGCCCGCGATAAAAAATGGCGGTTGGTCCGGCTTGCCCTCCGCGGTGAGAAAGCGCGCCTCGAAAACCGTCTCCGCCATGCCGAGGCCTCCAAGCTCGCGTTCCATTTCGCGCTTCAATTTCTTTGCGGCGCGCTGCCGTTCGGCGGACAGTTTCTCCGCCTGGTCCCAGGCCGCCTGGCGCGCCAGCGCGAAAGCTTTTTCCAGCCCGGCGATCTGTTCTTCGCCTTGTTCGAGGCTTTCGAGCGAGCGCTTGATCTCCTCTTCCAGCCGCAGAATCTCGTCGACGCCGGCGCTGTATTTGCGTTTGAGGCGCTGGATTTCCGCCAGCCGGTCTTCGAGCCGCTCCAAGGCGCGCGCATCGAAGTGGATGCGATCGGCGTAGCGGCGCAGCTGCGCCGCGGCTTCCTGGAGCTGCGCCAGCGAAGAATCGATCAATTCCACGGCAGGCTGCAAATGCGGGTCGATGGCCGCCAGCTCGCGCAGCCTGGGCGCGTATTTGCCCAATCCGCTGACCAGCGCGGCATCGCCCTCGTACAAAAGCTCTTCGCCCTCGCGGCAGCCCTGATGCAGCTTCTCGGCGTTGGCGAGAACCTTCTTGGCGGCGCGCAGTTCCTCCTCTTCACCCGCTTTGAGCCGGGCGCGGCCGATCTCTTCGGCCTGCGCTTCGAGCAGCGCCCGTTCGCGGCGGCGCCGTTCGAGGCCCGCGCGCGTCTCCGTGAGCCGGTTCCAGGCCGCGTTCAGGGCCGCAAATTTTTCCCGCATCGCATGCATCGGCCCGTCGAGATCGGCAAAGGCGTCGAGCAAATTGAGATGGGTTTCCGGCCGGAGCAGCGAGTGATGTTCATGCTGGCCGTAGATATGCACCAGGGCGCCGCCCAGCTCGGCCAACAGCGCCAGCGGCGAAAGGCTGCCGTTGAGATAAATCCGATTCTTGCCCGAGCGATGGAGAATTCTCTTGATCACCAGTTCACCCTCGGTATCGAATCCGCTCTCCCTGAGTCTGGCGTCGAGCGCCGGCGGCGGCGCATCGAACAGCGCTTCCACCGTCGCTTCCGCTTCTTTGTGGCGGATGATGTCCGAGCCGCCGCGCTCGCCGGAAACCAGACCGAGGGCGTTGAGAATGATGGACTTGCCGGCACCGGTCTCACCGCTGATGATGTTCAGGCCGGAGCCCAACTCCATCTCGACTTCGTCAATGACTGCGAAGTTCTTGATGCGCAGCTCACGCAGCATCTGGAAAATACCTCAGCGCTCGCCCCACTTTAATTTTTCCCGCAAGATGTCGTAGTAACTGCGCGACGGCAGCTTGATCAGAGAAACCGGCAGACCGTAATCGCGCGCTTCCACGCGGTCGCCGTTGTTGAGCCGCACCCCGGGCTGTCCGTCGGGAATCAAAATGACGGTATCGCCGAACGAGCGCAGGGTCACCCGGATCGCCGCGTTGCTCGGCACCACAATCGGGCGGTTGGTGAGCGTGTGCGGACAGATCGGCGCGAGCACGATGGCGCCGAGCGTGGGCTCGAGGATCGGTCCGGCGGCGGCGAGGGAGTAGGCGGTGGAGCCGGTCGGCGTCGAGATGATCAAACCGTCGGCGCGGTAGGTGCAGACATAATCGTCGCCGACGTAAGTTTCCAGGTCGATGATCCGGCTGCGCGCGCCCTTGGTGATCACCGCGTCGTTGAGCACGCGAAACTTATGCGGGCGCTGCTTTTTGCCGCTGACGCGGATTTCCAGCGTCATGCGCCTTTCGACTTCGAAATCGCCTTCCAGCGTCTTGGTCAAAATGTCTTCCAGTTCGTCCACCGCAACTTCCGTAATGAAGCCCAAACCGCCCATGTTGACGCCGAGGATCGGCACCTCCGGCCGCTCCACCAGAGGCGCGATATTGAGCAGAGTGCCGTCGCCGCCCAGCGAAATAATCAGATCGGCCTTGGCGGCCAGCTCCTTCTTGGTGCACGACTGCGCACCGGCGCGCACCAGGCCGTTTTCCACGCAGACTTTTTTGCCGCGCTTTTTTAACCACGGGATCAGCCAGCGAACCATTTGCGCGGCTTTGGGTTCCTGGTACTTGGCGACGAGGCCGACGGTTCGAATCATCGAGGCAATTTCTCCCCGGCGAGATTATCACATGGCGAAAAAGAATGTCCACGACGGCGCGCCGACAAGCCGCGCCCGGCACCATGTCCGGCGGCGGCCGGATTGGTCTCCGTGGGGAACCGGCTTCTGCGTACCGCTGCGTCTCGGCAAACCGCGAAGCCGTAGGCTGCCCCTATGCTCCATGGACCGCAGTTGACAGTTGCGCGGCTTTTCGGGTAGTCCTTCGCGCCAAGGCCGGCATCCCGGATTGGTATCAGGTGAAGCGGCGCGGCCCTGGGG
>CAZILB010000015.1:3555-36820 GCA_964539925.1 uncultured Syntrophobacter sp.
CACCAATAAACCGGAGGATGAAACAGGCCTTCGCTCCTGCGGACTTGCCCATGATCGAAACTTTGTTGCCGCTTTTCCTTATAGGGTGACTAAGCCGGACTAGTCGTCTGTGGCGCGCGATGTTTCCCCTAGACAAGACCGCTTCTCTTTCGCTCTCGCCGCTTTTCCAAGGCATCGACGGCGCGGCTTTACACGGCCTGCTCGGCGATTTGGATTGGCTGATTTTAGCCGGAGGCGAGATGCTCTTTTGCGCCGGCGACGCCGGCGACTCGATGTATATCGTGCTTTCCGGGCGCTTGCGAGTCATCGCCGAGCGCGGCGACGGCAGCCGCGAGATCCTGCGCGAGATAGGACGGGGCGAAAGCGTCGGCGAATTGGCGCTCCTGACCGGCGCGCCCCGCTCCGCCACCGTGCTCGCGATTCGCGACACGGAGCTGGTTCGTGTTTCCCAAAGCGCCTTCGAGCATGTCGTCAAGGGCCACCCGCCGACGTTTCGCCGTCTGGCGGCGGCGATCGCGGACCGTCAAAGCCGGGGAACTGAAAACGCTTCGTCAAAACGCAATATCCGTACGATCGCGGTGCTGCCGTTGGAGGAACAGACGCCGATTCGGTTGTTCACACAGCGTTTCGTCGCGGCACTGAACCGCACAGCCAGCACGCTCCATCTCTGCGAGCCGTCTGTCCGCGCGCTTTTATCGGAATCATGGGAACAGTCCGAGGTAAATAGCCGAGCCACAGCAAGTCTTAACGCGCTCGAACTCGGCCATCGATTCGTCGTCTACGAGGCCGGCGCGGATTTCTCGCAATGGACGGCCCGCTGTATCCGCCAAGCCGATCTTATTCTCATCGCCGCGGCGGCCGGCTCGAAGCCGGAGGTCTCAAGGCTCGAAGCATGGGCCAATTATTTTGCCGGCCGCACCGCGTCGGCGGGGATCGAGCTGGTGCTGGTCCACAAGGAAAACTTCGACGCCGCAGCCCAGGCGAACCCATGGTCGTCGCTCCGGCCGCTCAACGACCACCATCATATCGTCCTGGAGAACGATGCCCATTGGGAACGATTGGTTCGCCGGCTTACGGGCACGGCCGTGGGCTTGGTATTGAGCGGCGGCGGCGCCCGCGGCTTTGCCCATATCGGCGTCATCCGCGCTCTCACCGAGCACGGTATTCCGATCGACGCCATCGGCGGCACCAGCATGGGCGCCGTCATCGCCGCGCAGTACGCCCTTGGCTGGGATTGGCAAACTCTCGCGCGGGTGAACCGGCGCGAGTGGCCGCGTTCCGAACCGCAGAAAGATTATACTCTGCCGCTGGTGGCGCTCAATTCCGGACGGCGCATGGACCAGATGTTAAAAAACATGTTCGGCGCCGCCGCGATTGAAAATCTGCCCATGAAGTTTTTTTGCGTCTCGACCAACTTGACCTTGGCCGACGCCAAAATCCATCAAACCGGCACTCTCTGGAAAGCCGTGCGCGCCAGCGTATCGATCCCGGGCGTCGGCCCGCCCGCCATTGAAAACGGCGAGATTCTCGTCGACGGCGGTCTGGTCAACAATCTGCCGGTCGATGTGATGAAGCGACTTTGCCCGGGGACGGTCTATGCCGTCGACGTGAGCGAGCAGTTGGAATTCAAGAGCAGCCTCACGGATAGCTACACCCTCTCCGGCTGGAAACTTCTCGGCCAAAGACTGAACCCGTTTGCCAAGCCTCCCGATATTCCAAATTTGCTCCACATTCTTTACCGCACGACGACGGCGGGCAGCATTCGCCTGCTGGAAGAGGCCCGGAGCCAGGCCGATTGTTACTTGAGTCCGCCGGTGCACCGCTTCGGCATCTTCGACTGGCGCAGCGCGGATAAAATCATCGACGCCGGCTACCGTTACGCGCAAAACGCCCTGAAAGGCGCGGCCGCGGTTTTACCGCCGGGGCAAAGCCACAAGCCGTAATTCAGATTCTTCGCGCCCCATCGCATGTTCGAACTCTTATGGCGTTCCCCGCAAGCGGGAGAAATCGTCGTGGAGCTCGTTCGCTGCGCGGTCAAAGGGGGACCGCGGCGCACTGACGCTAGCGGTTCTTGATCTCCTCCAACAGCGCCGCCGCTTTGTGCTTGTGTTTGGCGTCATCGGAGAACTGAATCGGCAGATCCTCAATCGATCGCAACAGGACTTGCGCCGCTTCCCAGTCTTCTTTCGCCATGTGGCTTTGCGCCAATTCCAGGCGGGAGACGATGACGGCGGGATTGAGGGTTACGGCTTTCTTGAGATATTCGACGGATTTTTCCAAGCTCCCCTGCGGCAGGGAACGGCCTAAAAGCACCGACGCAAAGACCCGGCTGGTGGCGCTGATCTCGGCGACCTTGCGATGCCAGACACCGTAAATATGGTAGGCAAAGCCATTTTGCGGATCCAAAGCCAGGGATTTCTCGACCGCGGCGCGAATCGTGCCGGCGAGTTCCACTTGTGTCGAGACCGGCGAAACGACGGCGATATTGCCGAGCGCCGCGGCGATCCAAAAATGGCCCCAGGTGGAGTTGGCATCGACCCGAACAGCCTTTCGGGCGTAACCCTCGGCGAGCGCATACTCTTTTAGCTTCCGCTCGCGCCAGCCGTCGTCGTTTTCCGAGATCGAGTCGCCAATATCGATATGCGCCCGCGCCAGTTTCACCAGGGCATCAAAGTTGTCCCCGTCGAGACGCAGGATTCTGCGCAATTCGGCGGCGGCCTCGCGCGGTTTGAACGCGCGGTAAAGTCGATCCGCGTTCCGATGCATCGCCGCGATATCCGCGCTCTCGTAACGCAATGGGCCGGGCCTCGTTTCCTCTCCAGCGGCCATACCGGCCCCGATCGCGAGCCACATCACGGCCAAAATCGGCGCTGAAAGATTTCCCAACATCGCTTATTTTATCGGGATGGGCTTGCCGCCCTCATCCACGGCTACGTAAACGACCTCGGCTTCGGTGACTTTGACGCGCCTGCGCGGTTCTCTATAGCGTTCCGATTCCACTGTAACCTTGACGGTCACCGAAGTGGTTCCCTGGCGCACGATGGCCGTGTAAAAACTGACCACGTCGCCGACGTACACCGGCGCAATAAACTCGACTTCGCGCATCGCCCGGGTGACAAAATTTCTCGCGGCCGTGCGCGCCGCCGCAATGCCGCCCGCCAAATCGATATGGCTCAAAATAACTCCGCCGAAAATCGTGCCATGCGCGTTGGTGTCGCGCGGCAGCATGGTGATGCGCAGCGTCGGTTCCGAGGGTTCCGCCATTGCGTTTTAGCCGATCCGGGCGAAATAACTCGAGGACTCCGCCGCCGCGACCCGGTTTACAGGCAGGCGAGCCATGGCCGATATTTGGCGTTTTTTCCCTTGATCACATCGAAAAACAAGTTCTGTATCTCTTCGGTCACCGGGCCGCGCCGTCCCGCGCCGATCTGACGATCATCGACCTCGCGGATCGGCGTCAACTCCGCCGCCGTGCCGGTAAGAAACGCCTCATCCGCAATATAAAGCTCATCGCGCGTGAATCGCTCTTCGACGACTTCGTAGCCTTTGTCCCGCGCCAGCGTGATGATCGAGTCCCGAGTGATGCCCGGCAGAATCGACGTCAGCGGTGTGGTTTTAATTTTACCGTCGCGCACGATAAAAATATTCTCGCCGCTGGCTTCCGAAACATAGCCTTCGCCGTCGAGCATGATCGCTTCATCGTAGCCGGCCTTTTTCACTTCGGCCTTGGCCAGCACCGAATTGACGTAGTTGCCGGCAGTCTTGCTCTTGGTCATCATGACATTGACATGGTGCCGGGTATAGGACGACACCTTGGCGCGGATACCGTTTTTCAGTCCCTCGTCGCCGAGATAAGCGCCCCAGGGCCACACGGCGATGCAGATGTTCACGGGATTATTGGGCACGTAGATGCCCAGCTCGCCGAGACCGACGAACACAAGGGGGCGAATGTAACAGGCTTTGAGATGATTGGCCCGAATAACCTCGAATGCCGCCTGGCAAAGTTTATCCACGCTATAGGGAAGGGGAAAACCCAGGATCTTGCCCGAGTCGGCCAGACGGCGCATATGCTCTTGCAAGCGGAACACCGCGGACCGGCCGTCGGCCAATTCATAACAGCGAATGCCTTCGAAGTAGGCCGTGCCGTAATGGAGCGCGTGCACCAGCACGTGCACCTTTGCGTCCTCCCAGTTGACCAATTCGCCATCGAACCAGATTTTCTCCGTTTTCAGTGACATGATGACTTTCTCGGGACCGTGGATCCCATGCCTCACGAGCCTATCTTACGTTTCATGACCGCAGGCATCAAGACGCCAAAAAAAAGGCCACCCGGTCGCCCGCGGTGGCCTGCGACAGATTTACCAAAAATTACAAGGATTTCTTAAAATCCGGCGCCGGCTTGAACCCGACGGTACGGCTTGCCTTGATGCTGATCACCGCTCCGGTCTGCGGATTGATGCCCTTGCGGGCTTTGCGCGATCGAACCGTAAAGGTTCCGAAGCCGGGAACCTGAAACCGTCTGTTCTTCTTGATCGCCTTGGCAATGTTTTCGAAGGTCGCGTCGACCACCTCTCCGGCTGTGCGTTTGCTGATCTTGGCGCTCTTGGCGACACTAGCGATCAAATCCCCTTTGGTCATCTTCTTGCCCCTCCCTCATTGACAGATCCGCGATCGAAAATTTTTCACCGGCGGCAGCTCCCCGATGCGCAAAAACAAGTGGCGATAATTCCGAATTCGCGGCGGAATGTCAACAGCTCAAGCGCGGCTCGGCGGCTTCGTAGAGCAAGCCGTAGCGCACACCCTGGTCGCTGACGATCACGCTATCGGCATGAAAGAAATTCATAATCCGCTCGATCAAGCAGGCGCCGGCGAAGATGACGTCGGCTCGCTTCGGGTCCATCCCGGGAAGCTTCCTGCGCTCGGCCACGGACTTTTCCCGGAACAGACCGACCTGTCGCCGCACTTCGTCAAGGCTCAGGCAACGGCCATGAACATCGCCGTGGGAATAGCGCGCCAAGCGCTTCTCGACCGCCGCCAGCGTGGTAAACGTGCCGGCGATACCGACCCGCGTGAGACCCGCCTCGGGTCGGATGCCGCGTCGCGGCAACTGCGCAAGCTCGTGGTCAATCGCCGCAATCATCGGCGCGACTTCGTCGGCGCGCACCGGGTCGCTGTGCAGAAACCGCTCGGTCAGACGGACCGATCCCATATCGATGCTGAGCGCAAGGCTCACCCCCGAAGGGGTGGCGCGAATGAACTCCGTGCTGCCGCCGCCGATATCGAAAACCAAGAAGTCCTTGCCGCCCAGGGAAAGACCGCGCTCGACGGCGATAAACGCATAGGCGGCTTCCTCGCTGCCTGAGATCACGCGAATGTCAAAACCAAGGCGCTCGCGATAGCGGGCGAGGACTTCGGCGCTGTTCTCGGCATCGCGCAGGGCGCTGGTGCCGACGGCGATGATCTCTTGGACCCCGAGATGGCGGCAATGGTCGCGATAGTGTTCAAGCACCTCGAGAGCTCGCTGCTCCCCTTGCGGGCTGATGCGGCGGAATTGATCAACCCCTTCGCCCAGCCGGGCGATGTCGGCCAGATCGTCGAGAACGCGGAAGCGGCCGGTGTCCCTGAGGTCCGCAATCAAGCAGAGAATGGCATTGGTGCCGATGTCGATAAAGGCGCTGCGTCGCGGACTCATCGAGCTAGAGTGCCAGGCCGGCTTTAGCCTCGGCTCGCGCCGCAGGGGGCGCCGTCCCATCGCCGATGTCGCTCAGCCAGGCCGCCATGTCGGCCAGCGCGCGCTCAGCCATCTTTTCTTTCTTCGCGCGCCCGCGCAGGGGCGCGTCGAGCGGCGCAATCAAACCGAAATTGACGTTCATGGGCTGAAAGCGCTTGCGCTCGGGGTTGCTGATGTAGCGCAACAGCGAGCCGAGGGCGGTTGTGGGCGGCGGCGCAACCGGGGCTTGTCCGGCGAGCACACGAGCGGCGTTTATGCCCGCGAGCAAGCCGGTGGCGGCGGACTCGATATAGCCTTCGACGCCGGTCATCTGGCCGGCGAAAAAAAACGTCTCGCGGCCGCGCCATTGCAGGGTGGGCGACAGATGCTGCGGTGCATTGATAAAAGTATTGCGATGCAGGCTGCCCAGGCGCACGAACTCGGCGTTGGCCAAGCCGGGGATCGACGCAAACACGCGCCTTTGCTCGGGGTAGGTCATCTTGGTCTGAAAGCCGACGAGATTGTAGAGCGTCATTTCGCGGTTTTCCTGGCGCAGTTGGACCACCGCGTAAGGTCTTTTGCCGGTGCGCGGATCGATCAGTCCCACCGCGCGCATCGGGCCAAAGGCCAACGTCTCTTTGCCGCGGTCCGCCATCTCTTCGATCGGCATGCAGCCTTCGAAAGGCACGAAGCGCTCGAAGCTGTAAGTCGGCACCCGTTCGGCGGCCAGAAGGGCGTCGACAAAGCGGTCATACTCGGCGCGCGTCAGCGGCAGATTGAGATAGTCGTCGCCGCCTTTGTCGTAGCGCGAGGCGCGGTACGCGACGGTCATGTCAACGGACTCCGCCGTAACAATGGGCGAGATCGCGTCGTAAAAATAAAGATGCTCCTCGCCCAGGCGCGCCGCCAGCTCCGCCGCCAACGCCGGCGAGGTCAACGGTCCGGTGGCAAGAATGACGATGACGTCGTCCTCGGGGATGGCGCGAACTTCTTCGCGGATAATCCGCACGGTGGGCAAACGCTCAATGGCCGCCGTCAAGCCGGCGCTGAAACGGTCGCGATCGACGGCCAACGCCGATCCCGCCGGTACGCGGGTCGCCTCCGCAATGCGGATCACCAGCGAATCGAGCCGGCGCATTTCCGCTTTGAGCAACCCGGCCGGCGCGGCGAGGGAGTCGGAGCGCAGGGAATTGCTGCACACCAATTCGCCGAAGTTCTCCGAGGCGTGGGCCTCGGTCATCCGCCGCGGGCGCATTTCGTAGAGCTCCACGGCGGCGCCCCGGCGCGCGAGCTGCCAGGCCGCTTCTGCGCCCGCCAGCCCGCCGCCGATGATGCGGACGACTTTATTCATGGCCTATTGCTCGGTGACTTGAATCGAGTAGCCGCACTCTTTTTTGTAGCAGCGGTGCGTGCGCCCGGTCCGTTTGGTCACTTTTTCCACCAGAATCGGACTGTCGCAATCGGGACAGGGAGCGGGCAGCGGTTTGTCCCAGGTGGCGAACTTGCACTCGGGATATCGATCGCAGCCGTAGAAAACCTTGCCCCAGCGGGACTTGCGCTCTTTGATATTGCCTTCTTTGCATTCCGGGCACTTGACGCCAAGGTCCACCGGCTTTTCCAGCGGCTGGATGTTTTTACACTCCGGGTAGCCGCTGCAGCCGAGAAACTTGCCGAACTTGCCCCAGCGAAGGAGCATCGGCCGGCCGCACAGCTCGCAGCTTTCGTTGACTTCCTCCTCGGCCGCGATCTGTATCCCGCCGTTCTCCTCGCGGGTGAAATTTTTCGTGTTCTTGCACTCGGGATACTGCGGGCAGGCGAGAAACTCGCCGTTTCGGCCCCACTTGATCACCATTTTGGCGCCGCACTTGTCGCAATCGACATCGGTCGGCACTTCTTGCCGCTTGACGTCGCGCATCTCTTTTTCGGCCTTCTTGAGATCGCGCTCGAACGGCGTGTAGAAGCGCTTCATCGCCTTGGTCCACTTTTCCTTGCCGATTTCGATCTTGTCGAGCTCGTCTTCCATGCTGGCGGTGAATTCGACGTTGAGGATGTCGGGAAAGCTCTCGACCAGCAGATCGGTGACGAGAAATCCCAGATCGGTCGGCACCAATTGCCGGCTTTCGTTCTGCGCCACATACTCGCGGTCGAGAATGTTGGATATAATCGCCGCGTAGGTCGATGGCCGGCCGATGCCCTTCTCGTCGAGGTCCTTGATCAAGGACGCCTGGGTGTAGCGCGGCGGCGGCTGGGTAAAATGCTGGCGCGGATCGAGGGAAAGGAGCTGGCAAGCGTCGCCCTTTTGCAAATCCGGCAAAGCGCCGTCCGAATCCTGCGCCTCGTCGTCTTCGTCCGCCCCGTTGGCGAGAGTCGTGCGCTCGTCGCGCCCTTCGATGTAGACCTTCATGAAGCCATCGAACTTGATCTGTTGTCCGGTGGCGCGAAACACCGCTTCCCGCACCGGGATCTCGAAGGCGGTCTGATCGTACACCGCCGGCACCATCTGGCTCGCCACAAACCGGTCCCAGATCAGCGAATACAGCTGAAACATGTCGCGGCGCAAATAGCGGCGCACGCGCGCCGGCGTATATTCGACCGATGTCGGGCGGATCGCCTCATGGGCGTCCTGGGCGCCTTTCTTGGAGCGAAAGGTGTTGGGCTTGCCGGGAACGTAGTTCTTGCCGTACTGGGTTTGGATCAGCCGGCGCACGGCGGCGAGGGCGTCGTTGGAAACCCGCGTGGAATCGGTGCGCATATAAGTAATCAAGCCGACCGCGCCTTCGTCGCCCAGCTCCACACCTTCATAAAGGTGCTGCGCCAACTGCATGGTGCGCTTGGGCTGAAAGCCGAGCTTGCGCGCCGCTTCCTGCTGCAGTTTGCTGGTGACAAACGGCGGCGCCGGATAGCGGCGGCGCTCTTTTTTCTCGACTTCGCCGATGATCCAGGACGCGCCTTCGAGAGACTGGATAATTCCCTGGACCGTCTGGTCGTTTTCCAGGCGAAACTTTTTATTGTCAACCTTCTCGCCCTTCCATTGGGCCAGCTTGGCTTGGAACGACGGCGGCAGCCGGCCTTCCAAGAGCGCGGTCAAAGACCAGTATTCCACCGGCTCGAAGGCGCGGACGTCCTTTTCGCGTTCGCACACCAGCCGCACCGCGACGGATTGCACCCGCCCGGCGCTGAGGCCGCGGCGAACTTTGTTCCACAGCAGCGGACTGATCTTGTAGCCGACCAATCGGTCGAGCACCCGGCGGGCGACCTGGGCGTCGAACTTGTTGCGGTCGAGTTCCAGCGGGTTGGCGATCGCCTCCTGCACCGCCTTCTTGGTGATTTCGTTGATCAGCACACGGTGCACGCGTTTGTGGTTTTTCGCCACCTGATCCGCGATATGCCAGGCGATCGCCTCGCCTTCGCGATCGGGATCGGAAGCCAGGTAAATGTTCTCCTTGCCTTTGGCCGCTTTTTTGAGATCGTCGATGACCTTCTTCTTCGCCTGAATCACGTGAAAATCCGGCGTGAAATCTTTCTTGACATCCACCCCGAGCTTGCTTTTCGGCAGGTCGACGACATGGCCGACGGAAGCTTTGACTTGAAAGTCCGGCCCCAAATATCTTTCCAGAGTTTTCGCCTTGGCCGGCGACTCCACGATCACTAAGTTCTTTGCTGCCATAACGATGAACTCGCTTGTCAATGCTGCTGATTGATATTCTCGTTACCTTTCCGCCAGGTAGCGTTTGCCGGGAAGCTGGCGCAAAAACCCTTGCAGTTCCAGCTCCAGCAAAATCTCCGAAACCTTGGAGGGAGGCAACCCGCTTTCCTCGATCACTTCGTCGATGTGCCGCGACCGTTCCTGCAACAGCGCAAAAATCCTGTGAGCGTTTTCGCTCGCGCTCGGCGGCAGATCAGGGCGCGACGGCGCGCCGCCCGTACGCTTCGCCAGTTGCGGCGCGATCTCTTCGATAATATCGTCCACCGTTTCCACCAGCTTGGCGCCCTGGCGCAGCAAACGGTGCGCTCCTCGGCTGCGGCTCGAACCGACTTCGCCGGGCACGGCGAAAACCTCCCGGCCCTGCTCGACGGCCAAGGACGCGGTGATCAACGACCCGCTCTTTTCCGTCGCTTCGACCACGACCACGCCCAGGGACAAGCCGCTGATAAGACGATTGCGCGCGGGAAAATGATGCGCGGCCGGGCGAGCGCCCATGGGCAACTCGGAGATCACCGCGCCGTTCTCGGCGATCTTTTCGTAGAGCCAGCCATGTTCCGGCGGATAGGCGCGATCGACACCGCAACCGAGCACGGCGATGGTGCGTCCGCCGCTGCGGAGCGCCGTTTCATGGGCCATGCCGTCAATGCCGCGCGCCATACCGCTGACCACGGTGAATCCCAAACTCGCCAATCCGCGGGCGAGATCCCGAGCTACGCGCCGGCCATACTCGCTGGCGCTGCGCGAGCCGACGATCGCCACCGCTCGCTCGTCCGCCGCACAGAGATCGCCTTTGACGTAAAGCAACGGCGGCGGGTCCGCGATCATGCGCAGGCGCGCCGGAAATCTCCCGTCGCTAAACGGCAAAATGGCGGCGCCGGCGGCCATCGCCCGCCGGACCTCGTCTTCAACGCCGGCCCAGGCGGAGAAATTGACCAGAGCGTCGATGACTTCGCTTTGCAATCCTTCAACCTGCTCCAGCTCCGCGCGCGGTGCGGCAAAAATTTTTGCCGCATCGGGAAACCGGGCGGTGAGCTTTTTGATGCCCACGGGGCCGAGCCCCTTGATACGCGCCAGCGCAAGCCAAAGCGCATTTTCGTGTGGTGCGCGGGTTGTCAACGCATATCCGTCCGCAATGGATAAAACCGCCTGAATCATAAATGTTTACGCTTTGTCAAACCGGAGCGTGCAACACTTGTCGCCAGCGCGGCAAGGGAATGAATTGGCAATGATAAGGCAAAATCAAGAGGAACGCTAGCGCCGCAGCCCCGGCAGGCTCTGCACCGGTCCGCTCTTTCCGTGGGAAGTTACTGATTTTCCGAAACGTTTCTCCAACGCCAATAATTTCTCTTTCCACTTCGAACCCAGCGCAAACGGTCCGATGACGCCGTCCGCGCGCACCACCCGGTGACAGGGAATAAAGATCGTTAGCGGATTTCGCGCCAGCGCGTTGCCCACGGCGCGCGCGGCTTTGGGCTTGCCCAGTTGACGCGCCACCCAACTGTAGGTGCGCACTTCCCCGTAGGGGATATGCGCGACCAGTCGGAGCACGGCCCGGGTAAACGGCGGCCGCGCGCGGATGTCGCGGCGCAGAGTGAACCCCCGCCGCCGCCCGGCGAGGTAAGCGCTCAATTCTCCTTCGGCGCGCCGGCGCCAGCGCGCCGCCGGCCCATCGCCGACTTCAGCCGTGCGCCGTTTGGCGGCCTGTCGCGACAATGCCAATCGGGTCACACCGCGCGCTCCGGCGCCGATATGCCATCGCGATCTCACGATCGCTTTCCCGCTTTTTGCGCCCGCCGCCCGTGCAAATGAAGCCGCAGGGGAGCGTGCTCGAAGCCGAGCTGTTCGCGCAGTTGATGAATCAAGTATCTTTGATAACTCTCCGCCACCGCCGCCGGCCGGTTGACGAACAGAGCGAAGGTCGGCGGCCGCGTACCGGTTTGCGTGCCGTAGAAAAATTTCACCGAGCGGCCCTGCGACAACGGCGCGCTGTGCGCGCGCACGATATTTTGCAGCGCCTGATTGACCATCGAGGTCGATACTTTGCGATCATAAGCCTTGACCACCCGCGCCGCTGTCGCCAACATTTTGCGCACGCCGTGACCGGTGGCCGCCGAGATCAACGCGACCGGTACGAAGTCGAGAAACGACAGCCGATATTTCACCTCTTCGCGATATTTTTCCGCACTGGCGCCGCTCTGCGCCACCAGATCCCATTTGTTCACCACCAGCACAATGGCTTTGCCGCGCTGAACCGCATAGCTCAAGATCTGCGCGTCCTGATCGGTGACCCCTTCGGGACCGTCGATCACGTGAAGGACCAGATCGCCGCGTTCCACGGCGCGCAGCGAACGGCTGACGCTGAAGCGCTCGATGCGGTCGTCGATGCGCGCCTTGCGGCGGATGCCGGCCGTATCGATCAACAGGCCGGGCTCGCCGAGCCCATCGAAGGGGGTGTCCACGGAATCCCGCGTGGTGCCCGGCGCCGAATCCACCACCGAGCGTTCGAAGCCCAGCAGGCGGTTTACCAGCGTCGATTTGCCGACGTTCGGACGGCCGACGACGGCGATGCGCAGCGGTCGGATTTTTTCTTCTTCCTCGATTTCCGCGCCGGTGTCGTGGTCCATCGCGGCGGCCGGCGGGAACAAACGCACCACCTCGTCCATCAAGTCAGGGATGCCGAGGCCGTGCTCGGCGGAAATCGAGTAGAGAGGATCGAGACCGAGAGCGAAAAATTCGTAGAGATTATCGGCTCGCTGCCGCGAGTCGAGCTTGTTGACCGCATAAAAGAGCGGCTTTCCCGAACGGCGCAGCTCATCAACGGCTTGGCGATCGAGGGGATTGAGGCCGCCTTTGCCGTCGAAAAGAAAGATGACGACGTCCGCTTCCCGAACCGCCATGCGGCTCTGCGCCTGCACGCTGTCCTCGAGTTTATCGGCGCTGTCCGATTCCAGGCCGCCGGTATCGACAAGCCGGTAATTGCGCCCGGCCCAGATCGCTTGGGCGTAATTTCGGTCGCGCGTCACGCCGGGCAAATCGTCGACGATCGCCTTGCGCTCGCCGACCAAGCGGTTGAACAAAGTCGACTTGCCGACATTGGGGCGCCCGACGATGGCCACGATCGGTAGCCGGCGCGGCAAAGCTTGCGCGGCGCTCATCTGAGCGGAAAAGATCTCCGGCATTTCACAGGCCCATTTCCATCAACAAGTGAGGATTCTGCGTCCAGTTGGGATCCACCCGAACGAACAGCTCGAGAAAAATCCGGCAACCCAAAAGGACTTCCAATTCCTCGCGCGCCTGCTTGCCGATCTCTTTGAGCATGGCGCCGCGCTTGCCGATCAAAATTCCTTTGTGCGAATCGCGTTCGGTGTGGAGCGTCGCCGAGATCACGATCAAATTCTTTTCTGACTTTTCGGTGAATTCATCGATGGTCACGGCGACGCCGTAGGGTATTTCGTCGCGGGTCATGAGAAATACTTTTTCACGCACGACCTCCGAGGCGAAAAAGCGCTCCGACTGGTCGGTGTACTCCCCGTCGGTGAAAAACGGTGGCCCTTCGGGCAGCCATTTTTCGACGATGTCGAGAAGCAGCAAAATCCCCTCGCCCTTGAGCGCGCTCACCGGCACAATCTCCTTGTTCGGCAGCAACTGCGCGCAATGTTCCATCAGCGGCAGCAGTTTGCCCTTGGAGACAAGATCGATCTTGTTGAGCAGGATCAACACCGGCGTCTCCACACCGCGCAGAGTCTCCGCGATGCGCGCCTCGTCCTGCTTGATCTTGTCATGAGCGTCGAGCAGCCAGAGCACGCCGTCCACTTCGTCCAGAGTCTGCAAAGCGGTATCCACCATGCGCCGGTTCATCAAAGAATGGCCCTGGTGAATCCCCGGCGTGTCGAGAAAAATAATCTGCGACTTCGCCGTCGTCCGAATCCCGGCGATGCGATTGCGCGTGGTCTGGGGCTTGGGCGACACGATCGCCACCTTGGTGCCGAGGATCTGGTTGAGCAAGGTCGATTTGCCGACGTTGGGCCGCCCGATGATGGCGACGTAACCGGATCGAAAAACCGTCCCGGGTTTTTCCTTGCTGTTGGGGTCTCTCTCTGACATAAATCTTAGAGCGTTCGCCGCTGTATTATGACACTCTCGACCTCGGGTTCAAGGTTGCCCTCGCGCCGCCGGTAAAATCATGCCCATCCGGCTCACGCCGCAGATGAAACCGCGGCTCACCCGCCGCGCCCATGACATGATCGAGCGCTCTTTGAAGCTTTTCCCGGAATTGGATAACGCGACCATCACCGTCGGCTACACGCGCAAACATCTCGGCAGCGCCACCGTGATTTACCGCAAGGGAATCGTCCATCGCATGATCATTCGGCTCAAGGTGCGAAAAGTCAGTTATCAAACCATCGGCCACGAGCTGACTCACTTGATTCAGGGCCTGGCCCATGGCGATCGCTCAAGCGCGCGCTTGGCCGATCCGGCGAGAATTCCGTCGGGCGAGAAACAGTGCGATATCTGGACCCTCGCGCGGGATCCGCTGTTCTGCGACGACGCTCCGACTTACATCAAAATGCCGAGGACGATCCGCGAGCGCTGGCCGGATTACGCCGAATCGGTGCGCAGGTTATGCGTTTCGGCGATCGAAAAACGCGCCACGCAGCGCCGCTACATCCGCTGGCTGGAAGACGAAATTCGCCAACTGCCGAAGGCGCCGCGCCGGGAAATAACCGCCGCGGCGCAGTTGACTCTGCCCTTCGTGATTGAGCTTCCTGGACGCCTCGCATTCCGGCAAGAATCCCATCGCACCACGAAGCACACAGCGCAGGAGAGCCGCGACCGAATCGGATTGTCTCGCGCAAAGCTCGCAAAGGAGGGACAGGATAAGGCTAAGGTTTAGGCACAGGCTCTTCTCAACCTCGACCTTAACCTCAACCTATCCTTGGTGTGCTTAGCGTGCTTGGCGCGAGAGTTTCCTCTGTTTCTGATCGCTACGGGCGCCAGAAAATTTGCGCAAGCCGCGCAAATTCCGAAACATAGTCCGGCGGTTTAAAAAATCTTTATTCATTGAGAAGCGCTTCGATCTCACCCAGCTCCGCCGCCGCCAGATGCCAGTCCGCCGCCTTCACATTGCTTGTCAACTGTTCGAAATTTTTCGCGCCGGTGATGACCGAACACACCGCGGGCTGCGCCAATAGCCAGGCCTGTGCTAATTCGTTGACACCGCGACCGTGATCCCTGGCCCACGCGGTCAACCGCGCCACCGCGCGATAGTTATCCTCGACCATGAGGTCTTTGACGTTTCGCACCGTTTCTCCGCGCGCACCTGCCGGCGGCGGTTTGCCGAACTCGTATTTGCCCGTTAAAAAACCGCCCGCCAACGGATAGTAGGGCACAAAGCCGACTTCATGGGCGCGGCAATAGGGCAAGACCTCGCGCTCAACGCCGCGCGCAAGCATGTTGTATTCGGACTGCAAGGCCGTGAACCGCGTCCAACCTTTGAGCTCCGCGAGCACATTGGCGTGGGCCAATTGCCAGGATGCGTACATGGACGCGCCGATGTAGGTAACTTTGCCCATGCGAATAAGATCGTCCAGAGCGCGCAGGGTTTCTTCGATCGGCGTGGTGTCGTCCCAGCGGTGGCAATAGTAAAGATCGAGATGATCGGTCCCAAGCCGGCCGAGACTTTTTTCCACGGCCCGCATCAACTGATAGCGCGACGCGCCCCAACTGTTGGCGCTGGTTTTTCTCGGAAAGTTGAACTTGGTCGCCATGACGACTCGGTCCATGCGCCCCTTGAGCGCGTTGCCGAGGGTCTCTTCGGAGCGGCCGTCGTTATATACGTTGGCGGTGTCGATAAAATTGACTCCGGCGTCGAGCGCGGCGTCGATCATCCGCTGCACCTCCACCTGCCCCACCTCCGGCGAACCGAAACGATTGGCGCCCAGTCCGATGACCGAGACGCGCACTCCGGCATTGCCCAGTTGACGATATTCCATGAAGTCTCCTTTGAAATAGTTCTCTACTACCGGCGGGCGGTCTGGCGAAACCGCCCTGAGCGGGATACCGAGCCGCGACTGATCGTCGCCGACGAGCGCGCTTATGTAGGCGCGGGCTGGAACCTCAGCGTTTGCGGGCAAAACCGGACGGCGTTCTTGGCCGGTGTCCCGGGCTTCGCCCGGAACGGTCGCGGCCGCATTTCCAGCACTCCGAGAATTGACCTTCAATTTTTTCGCCGCATACGGCGCAGAGCCAGGGCGCTTTTACCGACTCGATGGGCGCGAGGGTTTTCTTCAAGATCGCTTTCGCTCGGGCGGCCTTGTCATCCTCGACCACCCAGAGCTCGGGCCAGCAGTCGATCGGCGGCAACTCGCCCGCCGCGCTGTTGAGATCGAGATTCCTGGTCACGCACTGGATACCGAAAGTGACGAGGACGTTGCGCAGATGGCCGACCATCAGCGGATCCTTGGCACAGAAGACTTTTTTCATCGGCAATTCGATCCTTCGAGGTCTAGCGCGGATGATTCACCTACCAGGAAAAACCACACTCCGGTATCGAGGGCAGGGCAAGTCCGGAGGAGTGAAGGCGTCAAGGCCGATCATTTCATGGCCCTGGCCGACCTGGCACACGGCGCAACCTTTGCACCGCCGGGCGCACGCATAACCCATGCGGCCGGCAACTTCATGGCACCCATGCATCGCCTTCGCTCCGCAGGATTTGCCCCGCCCGTTTCGGGTCACGATGCATAACCCGGTCTAGCCGCGCCGCAGGGCCGCTTCGTTGAGCTGCAATTTTTCGCCGAGCCAGAGCGACCGTTCGAGATGATCGCCGTAACTGTCGCCGGTGGACGGATGGACCAGCACCGACAACCCTTCGCGATGGAGCATGAGCCAGGGCACGACCTTGGCAAACTCTTCGGGCGTGAACACCGCTTGATACATGGCGTCGAAATGAGGACCCACGGGCCCGTCATGCCAGCTGCCGAGCTGCACGTTGAACGCCGCCAGACCCGCCCGTACCCGCGCGGCCGCGGCTCGGGTCGTTTTGGGATCGTAATAGATATGGGCGTGATAGCCTTTGACAACCGCTTCGCTCATGGCATACCTCGGCGCTCTGAGATTGGTATTTCCTTTTTACCAAATCAGGCCGGTAGAAACCAAACGGACAAAAGATTGAAAGAGGAAAGAGCGGGCGGCCGAGCGTGGCCGCCGGGTTTATTTGCGGCTGCCGGAGGCCCAGGGGAAGAAGAAATAGCCCGTATCCCGTCAAGAGCCCGACGTTTCGGGCAAAATCTCGTCCGGGAAAATATACTCGCACCCTGCGGCGCCAAAATTGACAAGAATCAAATGTCGCCCCATATTTTCCACTGCGCTGACGAACGTCCCTTCGCGCGGCAGTATTTGCCCGGTTTTTTGCGATCGAATGGATTTGCTGGTTATTAGCAGGTCTCCAGGTTTCATGCTTTCTCCCTCCCGGTGCGGATTGAGCCGACTGTGCTCTGCCGGTCTAACTGGCCGCTACCATTTAATTTCCCTTCCCGAATTGCCAACCTCAAACCTTTAGACGCACGACGATCAATAAGGAATGCAAGCTCAAGACCAAAATCCCGCGACCGCTCCACAAAGCTGCTTGGCCGCGCCGCGGCGAGCCTTCGAGAACCCTGCCCTTCGGCGTGAAACTCATTGGAATTTCGGCATTTCCGGCAAGTTTGATTTTTCCTCGCGAAATTGCCTGATGGTATTCGATGGCATGAATTAACCGATGCGCAAAGCGCCATTGCCCAAAATACGCGCATCGCGGCAACAATTTCGTGCGCTGTCATCGGCAGGTTTGGAGGGTCGAAACTACCTTGGGGTGGGGAATTTCGCTATCCGATTAAAATTTGCCTGATTGACGGTCATCGAGTTCCATCGGTCAAATGCTTCCGCCTCGCTAGGCTCCGGTCGCCGCTGTCGCTGCCGGCTCGGCCGTCCTGCGCGGCAGCGAACGAAGCACCAGATCGCCCAAAAATAACAAAAGACCCGCGCCCGCCAGGGGCCACCAGGTCTCCTGCCCCTGGGTGCTCTTTCCCGGCGCGGGCGTATACAGCCGTTTCAATCCGGCCTCGAACTTCTCCCCATCGAGCATTTCTCCGCCGGTCTCTTCGGCGAGACGGCTAAGCACCGAAATGTTCGGCCTCAGCTCGCGATATTCCCGCGGATACGGGGCAATATAGGGCACGGTGGCCACCGGCGTCGGCGCTGCGCCTTTTGCGTCCTCCGCATAGACGGTGAGAAAATGAATGCCGCCGCGCGACGGCACAAACTTCCCTTCGTAGCGTCCCGGCGCACTCTGCTGAAAAGAAAGCCTTTGACTCTCTTGATTGGGCGCGGTGATGTTGGCCGAAACATTGAGATGATTTAAAAACTGGCCGTCGTGCGAAACCAAATCGGTCACCGCCTTGACTCCGTCACCGTCGACAAGAAATTCCGTCTGCGCCCGAGATTCAAGGGTTTTGCGCAGGGTGTCGCGTGCAAGCTGGCTCGCCCATTGAGGAAAACTGGGCCACCGAACCCACTCCCTACCCCAGCGCCCGCTTAGATCCGAGGTAAATGCCATTACGCGGCCGAGACCGTAGCGCCACGAAACCAGCAGGGGGTCCTGTTCAGCGCGCATCCAAAGCTCGCTGTGCGGCTTGGGATAGGTGAGCACGTAGCCGTGCAGCGACGGCAGGTTGCCCGGCGCGATGCCTTTGAGCGGCCCGGCGGACGAGACGATAGCCGGCGTGAACGGTTTTTCGATCAGCAGGTCGCGCGAGATCAGCAGGGTTTCGGTGGTGAAAATCTGCGGTACTGTCTGCGGGTCGAGAGCGACGTAGCCCCTGCCCTTGCCGAGCTTGGCGATGTCGGCCATGAGCGGCACGTCGGCGTCCATGCCCACCGAAACGGTTGAGACCGTGACGCCGCTGCGGGTCATCTTCCCGACCAGGGTCGGAAAATCGGCTTTGTCGGTGATGCCGTCGGAGAGCACGATCACATGCTTGATCGCGGCCTCGATGGCCGCCATGCCGCGTTCCGCCTCGATCATCGCTTTATAGAGATCGGTGCCGCCGTCCGCCTGCAACGTCGCCAACCGCTCGGCGATCGCTTCTCCTTGGCCGACCTGCTGAAACGGTAAAGTCCACTCCCAGTTGGAATCGAAAGCGAGAACCCCCACCTTGTCCGTCGGATTCATGATATCGGCAGCCGCGATGGCCGCCGCCTTGGCAAGATCGAGTTTGGTCATGCCTTCGCTGCCCGCGCCCATGCTCCCCGACTTGTCGATGACGAAAAGCAGCGCCACGTGGGGCATCTCGAGGCGCGCGGGCGGACGCATTTCGACCGGCAGAATCCTCTCGAGCGGCGTGCGGTAATAGCCGCCGGCGCCGTAGCTTTGCGAACCGCCGACAACCAGCAGGCCGCCGCCCAGATCGCGTACGTACTTCTCGATATTTTCCATTTTACCGTGGCTCAGATGCATGGCCGGCACGTTGTCGAGCACCAACAGATCGAATGCCGACAGTTCGGCGAGCGCCAGCGGATGGCGTTCCGCCAAAGCCTCCACCACCGCGTAACCCTGCACTTGCAGAACGCGGGAGAGAACCTGCCTGCTTTCTTTCTGGCTGGAGAGCAATAGCACGCGCGGCGGCCCCCTCACTTCGACCACGCCCTGAATCAAATTGTTCTCGGCGAGGGTGTCGTCCGGCGATTCGACCAGCAGTTCGTAAACGTGGTTTCCGCGCGTCGTCAGGCTGTCGCGAAAAACCACCGCATTGCTGCCGGGAGCGAGATTCATCTGCCGCTCGGCGTGGAGAACGCCGTCGCGCAGCAAGCGTATCCGCGCCGGCGCGGCGCGCAAACTCTCGATCGAGCCGCGGATTTCAAATCCTTCCGCGCTGTCTACTTGGCGCGGCAATCGGAGATCGCTCAGATAGACTTCATTACGGCCGCGCGCTAAACCGACGGGCAACGTCCATACCTGGACTCCCTGCGCTCGGAGCAGCGGCAAGACCCGGGCAACTTCGCCGCGAGTCTCGTTGCCGTCGGAAATCAAAAGCACTCTTTGCTGGCGCTCCTCGCTCGCCTGAGCCAGCGACGCTTGCAGCGCCGCTTGGAGGTCGGTCTGCTCGCGATCGAGGCGCGCGGCAAATTCGACCTGGGAGATTTCGGCGCGAGGCAAGAACTCCCACTCCGGCGCGCCGCCGAAGGCGAGCAGTCCGGTGCGCGCATCGCCTTGCGCCGCCCCCTGGACGGCCTCGAGAAGTTCGCGCCCCGTCTCCTGTCCCTGTTGGCCCACGCTGCGCGACAGATCGACGGCGAGCACCACGTCGAGGCCCGTGACCGTTTGAAATAACCGCGGGTTTATCAAAGCCAGGACGACAGCCGCCAGCGCCGCGCCGCGCACGGCGACGGGATAGAGGGGAACCCCTTGGCGGTAGACAAGAATAAGCTCGAAAATGAGCAAGGCAAGCACGGCCGCGAGCAGCCACGGCCACAGGGACATTCCCGCTTCACCCACGGCGGCGCCTTCGGCACGCTGCGTGGCGGCGGCAAAATCAACCGGCGGCAAGATCTGCGATTCCGCTTCGTCGAAGAGATTGACGGCGAAGCGGCCCTGGCGCGCGCCGCTTTTGTAAGAGTAGACACCGGTCTCCCAGGTGTCGGCAAAAATCCCGCTGCGAGACGCCGCAAACCATGGCTCGGTCGCGCCCGACGGGGCGATGATTTCCACCTCGCCCTCGGCGGCCGCCGAAGACAAAGCGAAAGGCACGCCCGCCGCCGTCCACTGCGCGGGGAACTCCAAGCGCTGCGGTTGAAACCACTGCAAGGCATTGTGAAACAACACCGGAAAAGCAACGCGCAGCGGCAGATCCGAAGCGGTGATATCGAATGCCAGGAAAAGCAGGCGAAGCCGGCCTTGTTCCAAAGCGACCAGCAGCGGGCCTTCTGCCGCGCGGGCCAAGACCGTCCCCCGGCCCTTGAGCGCCACACGCAAGCTTTCCTGCACTCGCAGATCTCCCAGGCTCAAGCCCTCGGTCAACGGGTGTTTCGCCAGCGGCGGCAGCACACGCGGCGCTTCAATTTTGCCGCCGAGCACCAGCGGCAGATTGGGCGCCAGCGTGTCGATGAGGATAACGTTGCCCTCGGTCAAGGCCGGCACCTCCACGCGGTCGAAAATCACCACGTCGTGGCCGGCCTTGGCCTGCGCGCTGCCCGGCTCCCAGCGCGCTGCGCTGGTCCATTCCACGTTGGGCAGGACCCGCAGTAAATTACTTAAATAACTGTTTCCCGGCCCGACGTAATGGACCTTGACGGCGGGCGCGTCGTCGATGATCAAATAAGCGAGG
Organism: uncultured Syntrophobacter sp.; assembly: GCA_964539925.1. Classification (GTDB taxonomy): domain Bacteria; phylum Desulfobacterota; class Binatia; order UBA9968; family UBA9968; genus DP-20. The sequence goes on from CAZILB010000015.1 coordinate 24,332, forward strand.
TTGTCAGTGGCGAAATCATCGTCAATGTCGAGGCGGGCGGTAAGCGTGCCGGTCAGCCCTCCCTCATGGCGATAAATCAGCACGCGCCGGTCGTCGGCGCCGATTTCGATCTCCTCGCGCACGATGATTTTGTCGTCCAGAGCCACAGTAAGAGGCGCGCGCGCAGCCTTGGCCATGTAATTGCGCACATGGACCATAATTTCCAGCGCCGCGGGCCGATCATGCAAACGGCGGACTTCGAAACCGACGATGGCGAGGTTATTCTCTCCGCCTTCGACTTTGATAAAGCTTAGATGGCCCGCCGGTTTGGCATAGTCTTCGGCGCCGATAAAGGCGCCGTCGCTGATGACCACCACCCGGTCCGCGCCATCGCGCTTGAGAAACGCATGAGCGAAATCGATCGCTTCCTTCACCCGTCCCGCGGCATCGGTGGCCGCGAGGTTGCGCCCGAGCTCGCGCAGGCGCCGCTTATCGGCGGTGAAGGGCGAGAGCAGCCGCGGCTGCGCCCCGGCGCCGATGACCAGCATCTTTTGGTCCGATCCCAGGCCATCGACCAGCGCGAAAAACTCCCGGCGCGCGGCCTCGAAGCGCGCACCCTGTCGGCCCCGAGCCTTCATGCTCGCGCTGGTGTCGATGACGACGACAAGATCCCCCGAACGGCCGCCGAAATAGAGCAGCGACGGATCCGCCAACGCGGCGATCAGCGCCAGGGCGGCGAGAAGCTGCAAAATGAGCAGAAGATTTTTCCTGAGCAGCCAGCCGAGGCGCGTGCCGAGCGCGCGTTCCTTGAGCACCCGCTCCCAGAGAAACAGCGTGGTCGTGAGGACCCGCAGCCCCTTGGGTTTGAGGCTATGGAGAAAGAGAATCAGCGGGATCGCTCCGGCAAGGAGCAACAGCGCGGCGGGCACTCCCCAGGACATGAATTACCCTATGCTGCTCACCTTTCTGAGCATTTGCACGATAAATTCATCGAACGGCCTATGGGTGGGCGCACGCAGATAGTCGATTCTGCGCGCCGCGCACACCGCCTCGATCTCTTTGAAATAGTCCGCCAACTCGACGCGATAACGGCGCACCAGCTCGTCGTCCAAAAAGAATTTCCGCTCCCGCCCGCCTTCCACGTCGACGAGCGCGATATCGCCCAGGGCCTCGGGCTCGAGCTCCCGCTCTTCGACGACGTGAATCGCCAGCACTTGATGGCGTTTGAGGCTCAACTCCTCCAACGCGCCGCGCCAGCCGGCGGGATCGAAGAAATCGCTTACGATCACGACAAAACCCGGATGGGGAAAAAGCGTGGTAAAGGAATGAATCGCGGCGCGAAGGTTGGTATCGCCGGCGCAGGCCAGCCGGTTTAAGAAGCGGAACAGGGCGAGGATCTGTTTCCGGCCTCGGCCGAGCGCCAACGGCGCGTGCAGCCTGGAGGAAAAGGTCGCGCCGCCGACCCGGTCGAGGTTTTTGAGGCCGATGTAGCCGAGGGCCGCCGCTACCCGCTTGGCGTAATCGAGCTTGGCCGGGCTGCCTTCGCCCATGGAGCGGCTGGTATCGACCAAGAGATAAATGTTCATCTCCTCTTCGGCGGTGAACACTTTCACCAGCAGCCGTTCGAGGCGCCGGTAGACATTCCAGTCGACGTAGCGCAGGTCGTCGCCGCGCTGGTATCGGCGATAGTCGGAGAATTCCAGGCTGAAACCTTTGCGCGACGCCGCATGCTCGCCCTTGGCGCCCGCCCAACGGAGCCGCTTGGCGATCAGATGCAGCCGCTCAAGTTTCCGGAAAAATTCTTTATCGAAGAAGCTCTCGCGTTCCGAGTTTTGCGTCTCGGGTGGGGATGGGAACCGTCGCGGCTCTTTACTTTCGCTCAGTTTGTCATGCCGGGCAAAGCGCGGGATCTTTCCCGCGGCAAAGCGCAGCGTGGCCGGCAAAGTCGCAGCCATGTGAGCGACCTTGGAGCCGAAACTCGAAACTCTGGACTCTAAACTCATCCTGCTTCCACTTCCGTCACCTTGGCGACGACTTCGGCCAAAATCTTTTCGGCGTTGACGCCCTCGGCATCGGCTTCCAAATTGAGGATCAACCGATGCCTCAAGCTCGGCGCCAGCATCGCGCGCAGGTCTTCGAAGGAAACATTCGGCCGCCCCGCCAGCAGAGCGCGCGCTTTGGCCGCCAGCATCAGACTCTGCAAACCGCGCGGGCTGGAGCCGTACTGAACGAAGCGGCGCGCCAAGGGCGTCGTGGCACCGCCGCTCAACCCCTCTTGCGGATGAGTCGCCAACACCAAACTTACCGCGTAGTCTTTGACCACATCGGCCACGGGCACTTCGCGCACCCATTGGCGCATGCGCAGGATGGCTGCGCCATCGAGCACCTCGTGCAGGGCGCCCACCGGCGCCGCCGTCGTGAGATCCGCGATCCGCGCCAGCTCTCCACGGCTCGGATACTGCAGCAGCAATTTGAAGAAAAATCGGTCCACCTGCGCCTCGGGTAATGGGTAGGTGCCTTCCATCTCGATCGGGTTTTGCGTCGCCAGCACCATGAACGGGCTCTCCAGACGGTGGATCTTTCCGCCGACGGTCACACTCTGCTCCTGCATCGCCTCCAACAGCGCCGATTGGGTCTTGGGCGTGGCGCGATTGATCTCATCGGCGAGCACGATATGCGCGAAGACCGGGCCGCGCTGAAACTCGAACACCTTGCGTCCCGACGGGTCGTCGGTAAGCACGTTGGTGCCGGTGATGTCCGCCGGCATCAGATCGGGCGTGAACTGCACGCGAGAAAAACTCAAACTCAACACTTCGCCGAGACTCCGCACCAGCAGAGTCTTGCCCAGACCGGGCACCCCTTCGAGCAGGCAATGGCCGCCGCACACCAGGGCGATACAAACCTGCTCGATCAACTCCTCGTGACCGACAATGACCCGCGCCAACTCGGCTTTGAGTTGTTCAAAAGAGCGCCGCGCGCTCTCGATTCTCTGCTCGATATCCGCCGCCGTTTCCATGGAAAAACCTCTCCCCTCCACCGGGCATCGGAGTGATGCCGTATGGCAGTCCTGGGATCGAGTCCCCAGCACCCCATGACTCCTATGGCCCAACTTCTGCGTTCACCGCTTCCCTTCTTCCCCCAACGTCAAAAAGTAGTTCTTGATCGTATCTTTGAGCGCCTCCGGCACCCGCTCGGAGTTGAGTTCCTGCTCGGCCTGGCGCCGATAGTTGGCGACGATCTCCTGCTGGGAGAGCTTGCTCTTGCCGGGGACAGGTGTGCCCTTCAAGACTATGCCGCTGCTTTCACCCGCGCCGAGCTGGCCTTTGACCTGGGCCGAAGCGCCGCCGCGCCGAGGCGGCAAAGGCTCAAGTGATTCGTCCTTTTGCCCCGGCTCCGTTCCCGGGCGGCTGCCGGCGGACTTGCCCTTCTCGCCGTCCTGCGCTTCATCGCGGCTCTCCTTGCCGGCCGCCGCAACCTTCTGTTCGCCCTGTTTGCCGGGCCCCTGTTGCATCATCTGTTCGAGATACTGTTGAGCGTCGATCAAGGTGCGCCGGTCCATTTCCGCGGTCACCTGCTGCTCCATGCGGTTGAGATAGTCTTGCAATTGACCCTGGCCGAAACCCTGGCCTTGCTGTTGCTCCCGGCCCAATTGGCGGTTGAGCTGGGGCATGGATGCCAATCGATCCAACCAATTCCGGGTCAACTCCCGACCGGCGTCTGCGCCTTGCGAAAAATTCAGCATATCTTTGGCCGCTTCCAGCTCAGCCTTCAGATCCCTGAGGTTCTGCCGGCTCTCGCCCGCGGTAAAGTCTTGCGGTTCGGTACCCGTCTGCTTGCGCGTGTCGAATTGCTTTGCCGCTCCGGCCACTTCCTTTCTAAGCTGTTGCTCGTCCGATTTGGCATCGAGGCTCTTTTGCGCGATCCTTTCCAGCTCCCGAGCCATTCTTTGACTTTCCTCCAATCCCTCGTTTTTCGCCTTTTCCTCCAGTTCGCGCGCGAACTCGCGCAACGCCTGGGCCAGTGCCGCCGGCGCGCCGAGCCGGCGCGGCTCAAACAGACTGCGATCGAAGTCGGACCAGAGTAAAACGGACCACAGCGCGCACAGCGGCAAGATCAGATAGCCAGGCAAACTCCGACGTCGAGGAAATAAAGCGCGAGGGTCCACGCCGCGCAGCTTCTCTTCAGCCTGCTGATACACCAGTTCAGCCGCCGCGCTGGCGTCACGGCGCTCGATCAAATCAAAGGCGGTCACGGCGCGTTCTTCCAGGCGCAGCTCCTTGTCCAATCCGGTTAACGCCCGGGTCGGATCGTCTTGCCGCGCGCCCTTGGCGAACCAAGCCAACGGCAACAGCAGGGCGAAGAGCAAGAGCGGCACGAACCAGCGCAGCCCATCGACATTCAAAAAAACGTGGAAAGGCAATAGCAGCAGCGCCGTGCCAAAGGCCACGCACCCGACCCACAGCAGGAGCTGTTCGTGTCGCTTGCGCCGTTCCCATCCAAGGACATCGGCAAACTTGCTTGTGAGGACCCGCTGATCAGGGCTCAATGGGCACCTCCCGTTTAAGCGCCCAGCGATGCGCCCAATAGCCGGCGTAACCGAGGAGCAGGTGAAAGGCAAAATGAACCATCGCGGCCGGCCATTGCCGACCGTAAATCGTCAACGGTTGAAGCTCCTGGCGACCAAGATAGGCGAGCAGATAGGCCACCGGATTGAGCGGCAAGTAGACCAGCGCCGAGATCATAATCAGCGCGACAAAAAAGCAGCGAATAAAAACCTGCCGGGTTTCCAGACGGCGCTCCCACAGCGCCAGCGCCGCCAGCCCCCAGATCCCGTAGCTGACCGCGTAAAATGCCAGGAGAAAAAACGTTGCGGCGACCCGGTCCGTCGGCGTGCGTGAGATCGCCCCGGCCCATACCAGCAGCGGCGCGCACAACAACAGCGACAGGCCGACATGGGAAACAAGAAATGCCAACTGCCCCTGACTGATCCGGCTGGCGGAGTGGCCCCGCTCGCCAAGCCAATAGCGCAGCGTCTTGAAGCGCCAGGGGGCGAACTCCTGATTGGCGACACGCAGAGTAAAATAGACCATCAGCAGCAATGCGGTGACTGCTGAAACTTTGAACAGGCTTGCCGAGCCGCTCCACATTTGCGCATCGAGGGACTGAATGTAGAGCGAGAGAAACACCACCGGCGCGAGGATCGTCAGCAGATAAAAGTAGACCGCGAAGCCATGCCCCTCGTCAAAAAATATCTCCATGCTTTCGCGCCAAAGCGGGTTCTGAATCATTCCTCCTCTCCTCCCCCGAGGGGCACCAGCACGCGGTAGAGAGCGAAGTCCTGGGCCTGTATTTTGGGGTCGTCGCTGCGCACCCGGGGTTCGGGATCTTTCACCCAACCGAAAAACACCGCGCCGTTATTCCATGCGACCGCTTGATCGCGCGGAAAAAAAGAATAGTGAAACAGAGTCTCGCGGATCTTATCGTTAAAACTGACCTCCCTAAAGCTTACTGTATCCGCCCGGCCGTACCCTGGCGCTTCGAAATTTTTGGGGTTGGTCAAGGGGAACGTCTTGGTCCAACGAGCGCCGCGGGCAATCTCGCCGAGAGAAAAGCGCTGCCCGGGCAACAACAACCAGCAGTCGATCAGATCGTTGGCGCTGTGGTTTTCGACTTTCATCACCAACTGGTCGCCTTGCACCTCGAATTCCGCCCGCAGGGGGAAGCGATAGACGAAGCGCATGCGGAAGAGCCGGTAGTCCCATTCACGCAGCGGCAGTTGATATTGGCTCGCCCCGCCGCCCTCCTGGCGCACCACGGCGGCCTGGAACCCGTCCCTCGACCGGCTGGGAACCGGCGTCAGTTCCATCCAGCCCCGTTCCAAATGCAATCGATATTCCCGAACTTGAGTGGAAAATAAAGCCAGACTGCTCTGAGCTTCGACAAAACCGTCGCCGCTGCTCTCCATGACCGTAGACGATAACAGCACGCCATCGGGGATATTACCGCCGCGGTTGAAGTGCGCGTAGCCGCCCGCGGTTGCGACGCCGATGAGCCCAAGAAGAATGATGACCAGCCCTCGACGCGGATGGCGCTTGCGCTGCCAGAGCCAGGCAATGGCGCCAAGGCCCGCGAGATAGGCGACCATGGCCACCAGCAACGAGCCGGCCGGCACATAGCGGGCAATGAACGACGGGCTGGCGACGAGTTGGGAAAATATGCCGTCGTGCCAGTCACTGCGCAGCGCCGGTTCCTGGAAAGACGCAGGTTTGAGCAGCTCTTGCACCAGCCTGGGCAAACCGTCCCACTGCGACACCGGCGGCCGGCCGATATCTAGGGCAAGATAGAGGATCCTGCCGCGCCCCCGGCTGGCGTCGACGATCAGCGGAATCCCCTGACTCTCCGCAAGCAAGTTGCCGCCCGTCACGCTCGACAGTTGCACCCAGGCGTCAGCCACCGGCGCGGCCGAACCGCCGGTTGCACCGCTGGGCACGAAGTGAATCTGTTTCGCGCCCGCCACCCGCACCGGCAAAAAACGGCTGATCGCCGCTTCCTGATATAAGGCGTAGTTGAGACTGCCTAAAATCACCATTCGCCCCCCCGCGCTCAACCACACCTCAATGGCGGCGAGTTGGGCGCGGCTAAGATCGCGCAGGGACTGATCGTAGAATATTAAATGGGAGACGCCGAGCAGCGCCCGCGGATCTGCGGGCAGCTCCGCGAGCGCCACCGACACCAGCCGGCTTTGCAGCGACGACGCCAGCGACAGCGGCGGGGCGCTGCGCTCGCTCACAAATAACAGCACCGGCGCCGGGGAAAAATGGCGGCGCAAATCGAGCTCGCGGGAGACTTTTGCGCCGTTAGCGGAAAAAACCATGATCAAGGGCCGGCTAACGAAGTCCGGATCGACGGTAAACTGGACCTTGCGGCGGGACTGCGCCCCAAGATAAAGGTCGCGGCGGTACCGGACCGGATAGGGCGGGCCACCCTTGGTCGCGCCCCCTTTCCAGACCTGGACTTCAAGGACTCCTTCGATCGGCCGGCCGGTGTTATTGAGTTCAATCTCCAGAGGGAACGGCCGGCCGAGTTGAAAAACCCCGCGGAAGCCGACCTGCGACTCGATCAGGATGGCGGCGTGAACCTCGGACAAACTCCACAGGCTCAGTATAGCGGCGAGAATCAGGATGGGCGCGACATGGGCGGGAGCGCGCCCGGTCGACTTTTTACGTGGAAATTCCTTGCCGCAGCTCGGCGCAATCCTTCGCTGCGCTGCAAAAAAAACCACCTCAGGCTGCGCGGCTGAAAGGGACATGGTTCCTTTCCAAAAAGGCCCGCCCCGTCGGCGACAGCGATCTAATCGATATAGTCCACCCTGAGAATATCGAACCGGCGGATACCCGTCGGGGTACGGACCTGAACCTCCTCTCCCTCGCTCTTGCCGATCAACGCGCGCGCGATGGGAGAGCTAATGGAAATCTTGCCGTTTTTTGGTTCCGCCTCATGATCGCCGACAATTTGATATACCATCTCATCACCCGTATCTCCATCGGCCAGGCAGACGGTGGCGCCGAACACGACCTTGTCGCCCGAGAGCTTGGAAACGTCGATGACCTGGGCGCGCGCGAGCTTGTCCTCGATCTCGCGAATCTGCAAGTCGAGCAGCGATTGGCGCTCCTTGGCAGCGTGAAATTCGGCGTTTTCAGACAAGTCGCCGTGACCGCGCGCTTCTTCGATCTCGCGAACATTTTTCGGCCGCTCGACGGTCTTCAAGCGCTTGAGCTCCTCCAATAAAAATTGGTGTCCTTTGTTGGTCATGGGCACGCTGGCATCTGGCATATTCTCAACTCCTAAGCAAAATAAAAACCCCTCGAAATTGCTTCCGAGAGGCCTTGAATTCGAAGTAGAAATACCTCGGTCTGCCTAATCCGAGAATGATTGTACCATCGGCGACGATCAATTCAACCGACCTGAAACCCTTGGCTTATCCGGTCGCAAACTCGGCCAAGAGCAGCGCCGGAGTCCCATCACAAACATTGTTTGATAGGCTTTCCGGGGACAATCCATCAGCTGGCGCGCGCCTGCCTGCCGGGTCCAAAGACATGGCACGAGACGCCATGGCCGTTGGCGGTGAAATCCAACTGGGGCTCGATTTGGCTGCACACGGCTTCGCGAAAGGCACAACGGGGATGGAAAGAGCAACCGGCGGGAGGGTTTACCGGACTGGGCACGTCGCCCTCGAGGATCACCCGTTCCTTTTTGTGCTCGGTATCGGGGATCGGCACGGCCGATAACAGCGCCCGGGTATAGGGATGTTTGGCGTCCCGGTAGATGGTTACGCTGTCGGCGATCTCGACCACCTTGCCGAGATACATGATCGCGACCCGGTGGCTGATATGCTCGACTACGCGCAGGTCGTGGGAAATAAACAGATAGGTCAGATGCATCTTCTCTTGCAGTTCCTGCAGCAGATTGATGATCTGCGCCTGAATAGAGACATCGAGAGAGGATACCGGTTCGTCGCAGACGATGAACTTGGGGTTGACGGCGAGGGCGCGGGCGATGCCGATACGCTGGCGTTGCCCGCCGCTAAATTCATGCGGGTAACGATCGTAGTGGTCCTCGCGCAACCCCACCTGATTAAGCAGCTCCATGACCCGCTCGCGCTTGGCTCTGCCTCTGGCGAGCTTGTGAATCTCCAGTCCCTCGCCGACGATGTCGCCGACGCGCATGCGCGGATTGAGCGAGGCGTAGGGGTCCTGGAAAATGATCTGCATCTCGCGGCGCATGTCGCGCAGCTCGCGTTGCCCCAGCGCCAGCAGATTCTTGCCGTGAAAAATCACCTCGCCGCCGCTGGGCTCGATCAAGCGCAGAATCGCCCGTCCCAACGTCGACTTGCCGCAGCCCGACTCGCCGACAAGCCCCAGGGTCTCGCCCTCGTTGACGGTCAAACTGACGCCGTCCACGGCTTTGACCGCACCCTTGCCGCGCGAGAACAGCCCTCCGCCCACGGGAAAGTGTTTCTTTAGATCGCGGATTTCAAGCAAACTCATGGGCTGATCAACTCAAAGTGCAGACGCGGATGGAAGAAAAAACCGTGACCGCTTTCTATTCTGTGATTTTGCATTGTGCACTGTTCATTCATGGCGACACTTAGCGCAATTCCATATGGGGAAAATGACAGGCGACCGAATGTCCCGCCTCCTTTTCCACCAGTTGCGGCTCGCTCTCCGAGCAAAGCTCGGCGGCCTTTGGGCAGCGGTCGCGAAAGCGGCAGCCGCTGGGCAATTTAAGCGGGCTCGGCACCATGCCGGGGATCGCTTCCAGGCGCCTTTTCTTCTTCTCGCCGACGGTGGGAAGCGAGTTGAGCAAGCCGACGGTATAGGGATGGAAGGGACGGTTAAAGATCGCCCGGGTGCTGGCCCGCTCGACAATCTTGCCGGCGTACATGATCGCGACATCGTCCGCCTGCTCGGCGACGACGCCCAGATCATGGGTGATCAGGAGCAGCGCCATGCCGATCTGCTGCTGCAGCTCTTTCATCAGTTCGAGAATCTGCGCCTGAATCGTTACGTCCAAAGCCGTAGTCGGCTCATCGGCGATCAACAGGCTCGGATTGCACGACAGCGCCATCGCGATCATGACCCGCTGGCGCATGCCGCCGCTCAATTGGTGCGGGTAAGAATCGACGCGCGACTCCGGATCGGCGATCTTGACCAGGCGCAGCATCTCGATGGTCTTGCCTCTGGTTTCTTTCTTGGCGAGCCCCTGATGCAGACTGATCGCTTCGCCGATCTGGTTGCCCACCGTGAACACCGGATTGAGCGAAGTCATCGGCTCCTGAAAAATCATCGAGATCTCGTTGCCGCGAATTTTGCGCATCTCTTCATTGCTGAGCTTCAACAGATCGCGACCCCGATAGAAGATCTCGCCGCCGACGATTTGTCCCGGCGGCGACGGAATCAAGCGCATGATCGATAGCGAGGACACGCTCTTGCCGCATCCGGACTCGCCGACCAGACCAAGGGTTTTGCCTTCGCCGATTTCAAAGCTGACGCCGTCGATGGCGCGCACTTGCCCTTCGGGCGTAAAAAAAGAAGTCTCAAGATTTCTGACCTGGAGTAAATCAGCCATGAATTTGGACAACGGGCGCCGCTCTGGGCAGGACCGCCCCCATTAGGGCATCACATCCGCAGCTGCGAAGCCTCGCAAACAGCACTTCCAATAGCATTAATTTGCACCAGTGCCAATACAGTTTTAAAATCCGCCTGGGATTCCGAAGGGCTCTCCCGCCGCGGCGGGGGCGAACAGAACCCGCGCCGTGGAGAATGTTTTCGCCGAAAGTAGCTTTTTTTTCCGCCATGGCGTAACCTATGCGGGATCCGATGTTGCGTTATTCGCTCAAAGCTTTGTTGGCCCTCGGTTTGGCATTCGCTTTGGCAACCGGGGTGACGCTTTACCTGGCTATCGAATCGGAACCGACGGTACGGCGTTCTGCCGAGGTTACACCGGCCAACGCCAAGCGGGCGAAGCAAATACTCGAGCAGGCGGCGCCGGTCCGCTCGCGGGAGACTCCCCCGGCTTCGCTAACGATCAGCGAACAGGATCTCGACTTGGCCGCCAATTACCTGGCCCATTTCTACGCCAACGGCGGCGCCCGCGTAACTCTGCAACAGGGCCAGGCGCAATTCACCGCCAGTTTGCGCCCGCCCTGGAGCCCGCTGATTTTTTATTTCAACGTGTCCGGAGTACTCGCCGAGAGCATGCCGGTTCCACGCTTTAAGCAGATGAACGTCGGGCGGGTGCTGATTCCGGGGGCGATGGCCGATTGGCTGTTCTCGCGCTCCATGCGCCGCTTCCTGGGGCGAGAATCCCTCGATGCAGCCTCCCGAAATATCAAGCAAATCGAGCTGCGAACCGGCCAGCTCTCGGTCGTCTACGATCGGCCCGCCCAGCTGCGCGAAAAGCTTCAGCGCGCCGCATTCTCCGCGGCGGATCAAGAGCGGCTGCGAATCTATCAGGAAAGGCTAAGTTTGATCGGCGGCGGAGCGAAGTCCGGAAAAGTTTCATTGACCGAGCCCTTGGTCGCCCTGTTCGAGCTTGCGCTAACCCGGTCGAAACAAGGCGATCCCGCAGCGGAGAGCCGTGCCGCCATAATCGCGCTGGCGTATTACGCCAGCGGCAAGTCCTTGACGGCATATCTGCCTGCAGCCAGGGACTGGGCCAGAGCCGGCGATCTATTGATAACGCTGCACGGCCGCAACGATCTTGCCAAACATTTCTTGGTTTCCGCCGCTCTGGCGGCCAAGGCGGGCGGGCCGTTGGCCGATGCGCTGGGCCTTGGCAAGGAAGTCGAAGATTCACGCTCCGGCAGCGGTTTTTCCTTCGCCGATGTCGCGGCCAACCGTGCCGGCGCGCGCTTCGGAAACAACGCCGTGGACGGCGCCCGCGCGCTCAAGATCCAGCAGCAGATCGCGGCCGGAATCGGCGAGACGGACTTAATGCCCGCCGTACAAGATTTGCCCGAGGCTCTGACCGAGGCGGAATTCAAGCAACGCATGGGCGGCGTCGGCGCGCCCGAGTACAACCGCATGATCGGCGAGATCGACGGCCGCATCACCGCGCTCAAGCTTTATCGCTGACCTTTCCGAGCCTTCCTGCGGTTCGAGCCCCTTGAACGTTTTGCACGGCTTGAACGCTTTGAACGAGTCTTGTCTTACTTTTGAAACTGCTCGCGGGGAAAATTCGCCGTCGCCATCACGCCGCCATCGACCAGCAGCGCGTGGCCATAGATGAAATCGGCGTCTTCGCTGACGAGAAACAGCGCCGCTTTGGCTTGATCCTCCGCCGTGCCCAGCCGGCCGGCGAGATTCTGAACGGTGCGGCTGCCGGCCACGTCGTCGTCGTAACCCACCGGCGAACCGGAGCGATTCGGCACCACGCAGTTGACGCGAATCTTGTATTCCGCCAGCTGCACCGCCATGGCCCGAGTCATATTGATGACACCGGCTTTGGCCGCCGCATAGGCAATGCCGTCGAAGCGCCCGATCATTCCGGAAGTGGAACCGAAGTTGACGATTTTGCCGCCGCGTCCTTGCTTCACCATCTGGCGGGCGACCTGCTGGGTGACCAAATACGGCCCCTTGAGACTGACGGCGATCACTTTGTCGAATTCCTCTTCGCTGCAGTCGAGAATCGTGGCGTGGTCCGTGAGCGCAGCGTTGTTGACCAGGATATCGATGCCGCCGAACTTGGCGACCACGTCCTGCACCATCGCCTGCACGTCGGCCGATCCGGAGACATCGCCGAGCACGAGCATGGCCTCGTGGCCGGCTTGATGGATCTCATCGACAACCGCTTGGCCGCGCCCCTGGTGCACTTCGGCCACCACGATCTTGGCTCCCTCCGACGCAAAAAGCTTGGCTATCGCCTTGCCGATATTTCGTCCCGCCCCGGTAATCATCGCGACTTGCCCTTTGAGTTTCATTTTCGCTATTCCTTTCCGTCCATCGCTAA
>CAZILB010000016.1:0-33892 GCA_964539925.1 uncultured Syntrophobacter sp.
GGATATCGCTCATCGCTGGCGCCCCTACCGGGCGAATCGCAGTCTCCGGTTTTCTGGAGTGGCTTCGGACGCGTGCAAAAATTCCGCTCTGAAGCGAACCGAAGGCCAAGCCCTTACCCCGCCCGTTGATTCACAGGCACGCGCGAATGTGCGGGTCTCTCGTTTTGGCGGCCGAGCGGCATCTCCCGCGCTTAACGCGCCGGCAGCGCTCCCGCGTCCGCCAGTCTTTTGTAAAGCGCAATGACTTCTGCGTCGCGCGGCAACTCCCGCACCGTCTTTTCCACTTCCTCACCGGTGAGCGGCGTCGGATCGCGCCCCATGAGTTTTCGGAAATCCTGCTGGAAGCCGGGGTCTTTGAAAGTCTTCTCCATCGCGTCGCGCAGGATTTTCACCAGCTCAGGCGGCGTTCCCGGCGACAGGTGATGCGGCCAGCGCGGCACCTGGAAGGCGCGCAAAAGATCGACCACCTTGCGCTCCTTGTCGTTCTTGAGAAAGTCGTCGAGATCCGGCAATTTCGGCGCGCGCGGATCGAAGCGCCCTTTGGGATTGGAGATCGCGACGTGAAACTGTACCTTCTCGCCCAGCTCGCGGAGAACGGCGTCGATGTTGCTGCTCGTCCGGCCGTCGAGTTCGGCGTTGTTGAGCGCGATGTTCATCTCGGGATCGTTGAAGCCGACGATAAAGCGCGGGTCTTTGAAGTCGAGAAAATAAGCGAACATCCGGCCGGTGACATAGACCGAATGGCCCACGGAGTGGGCGCCGATGCGCACGCCGGGCGTGCGCCGCAATGTCTCGAGGCTGTCCAGCTTGGCCGACCGGCGCGTATAAAAAACGTAGGGATTGCCGGTTTCCGTGGAGCCGATATACGGAAACTTATCGATATCGTAGTTGCTTCCCGGAAGACCGAGTATCGGCCCGGGGATCATGGCGCCCGCCGACGCGATTCTGAGGCCGTCGGGCTTGGCGGTAAAAAAGTAATTGGCCGCCCGCCTGCCCGAAGCGCCGTCCATATATTCCATGATGATCGTCGGATTGCCTGGAATGTATTTGCTCAAATAGGGCATGAGCGCGCGCGACTGAAACTCGCCGGAGCCGCCGGCGCCGCCGCCGCGGACGATCGTGATTGTCTTGCCGGCATAGTAAGGCGTCTGCGCCACCCCCCAAGGGGCGAACGCCCACGTACCCAGATAAATCACAGCGACTGCGAAAATTTTCGATCTCAAATTGCCCATGTGCGCACCTCCTATTTCGCGCCCATTCATAGCGCACCCCCGCGGGATTGCAAAGACCACACCCCCATTGCCGCGGGGCAGCGACTGATCTTGACCCTTCCGTGCGAACTTTTAACGAACGCTGTGTCACACGGGATTCCTCGCTTCGCTCAGAATCAAGTTGAACTGCAGATGTCATCCTGAATCCTTCGGCCGCGCTCAGAGGATAAACTCCGTGAAAGATCTGCTTTTCCCTTGGGATCAGCATCAATCCTGCGATTCGTTGACAACCGCGAGAGTTCCATGCGAAAAACCGAAGATCATTCTCTTGGAGACGAATCCCATGATAGCCAACGCCCAACGTAACACCGCCAACAAACCACCGCGCATCATCGACGCCGACGGCCATGTGCGCGAAACCGACGAAGAGATCATCGAATACATGTCGCCGGGCTATCGCAACCGGCGCGACGCCATGCTCTACTTCCCGCTCACGCCGCACCACGGCTGGCACCGGTCGATCCCGGCCAACGATTTCCGCCGCCAGGATTTCCGCGTGCCCGACTGGCGCGAGTGGGCGGCCAAGCTCGACGAAGGCAATTTCGCGTTGACGGTGCTCTACCCGACCCGTTTCATGCATATCGGACAGATCGGCAATCCGCCTTACGCGGTGGAGCTATGCCGCGCCTATAACGACTACCTTCACGACAAATTTCTTGTTCACGATCGGCGCTTTCGCGGCATAGCGCTATTGCCCCTGCAAGATCCCGCCGCCGCGGTGAAGGAGCTGCGCCGAGCGGTAAAAAAATATGGCATGGTCGGCGGCATTCTGCCGGCGGACGGCTTGCAGCTGCCGCTGGGCCACAAGCAATACTGGCCGCTCTATCAGGAAGCCGACCGTCTGGGCTGCGCGCTTGCCGTGCACTCGTGCAATTCACTGCGCGACAACGACCGTTATCTTGTCCCCAACGAAGCTGCGGCCCTGACCCATGTGATTCCGCAAATGCGCCAGTTCAACAACATCATGTTTTCCGGCGTGATGAACAAGCTCAAGAATCTACGAATCGGCTTCCTGGAGGCAGGCTCGGGCTGGGTAGCCTACCTCATCGATAAAATCGAAGATCGGCTCGAGCGCGTCCCGCCGCGGCAACGCCCAGTGCTGCCGAGCGAACTGCTCGCCCGCAGGCAACTTTATTTTCAGTGCGGCGAGGAAATCACGACCAAGCGGGACGTGGAACTGCTGGGCGACGACTGCCTCCTCTGGGCCTCCGATTTCCCCCACGAGGCCACCCGCACCGATATGCGCAAGCTGGTCCGGGAGCATTTCGCCCGCAAAGACCTGCCCCGCGAAGCCAAAAAGAAGATTATTTACAACAACGCCAAACGCTTCTACCGGCTGTAAAAGAATGGATTGATAGAGTAGTGGAGTGTTGGAGTGATGGACGGAAGGCCCCGTTATTCCAGTACTCCAGCACTCCAATCTCTACGCGCGTGGAAACAAGCAGGACTCGGACCCGCCCGCAAGGCGAACAGCTCGAACGCTTTATTGTCCCAGGGCTTTGATGAACCCGCTCCGCTCGATTTCGCGCACGATCTGGCTATCGGCGTGATCTTCCGGTCGGGCACCCTTGGCTTTGGGGTTGGTTTTGTCGAGCCCCTGAATCAGATTCGCGATGCCCGGCAGCGATGGATGCGGCGGAATCGCAAAATTCGTTTTTATGATCATTTCGTAGGTTTCGTCCAGGACTTCGCGGTCCTCGGTACGGAAAATCTTTCCCATCGCCTTGAGCGCGAAGGCTTTGTCTCGCCGAGCGCGCACCGCACCCTCGATGTAGGCGCGCATAAAACGCCGAACGGTATCTTCGTTGGTCTTCAAGAATCGCCGCGTGGTGACGACACCGTTGATATGGTACTCGGCGTCGAGCTTGGACATGTCCAAGAGTTCCTTGAGTTTGATCTTTTTCGCTTGCAGCGTTGCCGGCGGCGTGATCGCCGCCGCTTGAACTTTGCCGGTCATCATCGCGCTCACAGTTTCCGCCGGCCCCCCGGTCTGGATCATGGTGATGTCGCGCTCGGGGTCGATCCCGTAGAGGCGCAAGGCAAAACGGGACGCCAGGTCGGATAGAGTTCCGAAACGCGTAATACCAAATACTTTGCCTCTGAGATCCTCCATCTGAACGATTTCCGGACGGCTGTAAATCCAGAAGAGAAACTTACGCACGATGGTGGCAATGATCACCGTATCGGCTCCTCCGAAATTGGCCTGAATCGAGGCGGCGCCGCCGAGCTGCAAAATCGGCACCTCGCCCGCCAGCATCGCCTGCAGCGCCAGCGAACTCCCCGGAATGCTGATCGCCTCGACGCTAAGGCCGTGCTTCTCGTAATAGTTGCCTTCTTTCGCCAGCCACATGGCGAGTTGTGTCCCAGACGCCGAACCGCCACCGACCCGCAGTCTTTCGAGTTTCTTGTCCTGAGCCGAGGAGGCCACCGGGATCATCAATGACAGCAGCAGAAGGAACCCTTTCGTCAGGTGTTTTACGCTCATAGTCATTCCTTTCTCACGTGGTCGACGAGTCAATCTTCCCGCAACGCGGCTTTAGAACGATCGATCGACGCCCCGTTGACGAAACTTTGTCCAATCGAACCGCTTCCCAGGCCACCATAAAAACCGATCGACCAGTTTACACCCCGATACCACAAACCTGCGCACCGAGACAATTCAAATCCGCTCGCTTCACGCTGACGATGGGATCGGCTTGCGACTTTGGCTGAAAAGCCGCGATCCCGCCTTTGCCCCGCGGGTTCTTTTTTGCCGCCAACCCGATGTTTTATTGCCTCGCGCGTTTTGCGTGCCGGCATCTCCCGAACATCGATAAGTTATGGATTTTCCTTGCTGCGCCATATTTTGGAAGCGTGCGGCATAGCAATAGCTCAACCGCCGATATAAAATCAGTCCGTATGGTTCCGGTTTACATCGCTGGCGTGGGCATGAGCCGATTCGGTAAGAGTCCTCTCTCCTTGGCCGAGATAATCGGCCAAGCCGCGAAGCACGCGCTCGACAATTCCCCCGTCCAGGACATCGACGCGCTCTATATCGGTGCCATGAACCCGGAAGAATTTACCGGTGAAAGCAACTTTGCATCGCGGGTCGTCGATGCTCTCGGCCTGACCGGCATCCCGGCGATTCGGATCGAGACCGCCTCCTCGGCCGGCGCAGGCGCCCTGCTGGCCGGTTTTCAAGCGATCGCATCGGGATTTTATCGCCAGATTTTAGTTGTGGCCGGCGAGAAAATGACCCACCTGAGCACCTCTGCCACAACCCGGATTCTGGCCAAAGTTCTCGATAAACAGGAGCGGCTGTGCGGTGCGACCATGCCGGCACTGGCGGCCATGATCACGCAAAAGTACCGGCAAGAATTTCGCCTCTCCCAGTCGCGTCTCGAAACCATGCTCAACGCCGTGGCATTGAAAAATCACGACAATGGCGCGCGCAACCCGCTGGCTCAGTTTCAGAAGCCGATCACAAGCGAGGCTTACTTCGCCAGCAAATTTGTCGCGACGCCGCTGCGGTTGTACGACTGCGCGCCGATCACCGACGGCGCCGCCGCCGTGATCCTGACAAGCCAGCCAACCGACGTCCGTCTTAGCGGCATCGGCCAGGGCACCGGTCCGCTGAGCCTGCGCGAACGGGAGATATTCACCTCATTTCCGGCGACCCGGGCAGCCGCGGCCCGGGCCTATCGGATGGCCGGCATCTCGCCGTCAGATATCGATTTTGCCGAAGTTCACGATGCCTTCACCCCGTTCGAGATCATCAGCACCGAAGATCTGGGATTTTTCCCCGCCGGCCAAGCCGGAGAAGCGCTCTTAGAGGGCCAAACCGCCATCGATGGAACTTTGCCCGTTAACGCCACCGGCGGTTTGAAGGCCCGCGGCCACCCGGTGGGTGCGAGCGGCCTCGCCCAGGTGGTGGAGGCAGCGAAACTGCTGCGCGGCGAGCTCTGGTTTCGGCGAGAGCTCTTTCGTGGACTGGCGCAAAGCACCGGCGGCTTGGGTACAAATAATTTGGTCACGATCGTGGAACGGAGCGATGCGCCGCCGGTTAAAGATCCGCGACCGCCCTTTCCTATGCCCACCCCCGCACTGCGGCCGGACGAAAGCGCGTCATCTGCGGCCAGCGAACAAGGCGTTATCGAAACCTTCACGATCGTCTATGTCACGCCGGACGGTTTTCTGCCGCCGCTTGCTCTGGCCCTCATCCGCGATCAACAGGGCAGATTGCTGATCGCCCAGGGCGAAGACAGCGCCAATCTGAAGATTGGCCGCGAGGTCAGCCTGAGACGCATCGATGATTATTACCTGTTTACGGTAAAGGGCCATTTGCAAGCGATGCAGGATTCCTTTCTGCGCCTATTGCGCCGCGCGACGGCCCCCCATGACCGCGATCAAAGCGCGCCGAGCGGCAAGTTATGATCGGCGGCGGCCCCAGTCGGGCGGAAAAGCGGTTTGCCGCGGCGGTTAATCTCGCTGCCGACAAACTCAGAGCGGCAATCATCGCCGGTCGATTTGCGGCCGGAGAACGGCTTTTGGAAGACACGCTCACGGGTGAACTAAAAGCGGGACCGGTGATCGTGCGCGAAGCGCTGCGCACTCTGGAAGCGGAAGGCTACGTCACCTTCGGCGCCGACAACGATGCGGCCGTAAGCAAGCCCACGCGCGGCGAGATCGAAAATTATTATGATATCGCCGGCGTGCTCGAAGGACTTGCGGCGCGGCTCGCCGTCGCTCGCGCGCAACCGGAAGAAATCGAGCGTTTAAGAGAGCTGCACCAGCTGCTCAAAGACGCGGGACAGAAGCGCGATGTGGACCGTTATTTCGCTGTCAATGCCGGCTTTCATCGCTTCATCGCCCAACTCGCCCGCAGCCGGCGGTTGGGTCGAATGATTGACGGACTCCGCCGTGAGATTCAAAAAACCCGCGTGCTCGCCCTCAGGGCCACCGAGCGGCTCGACTATTCCATGCGCGAGCACGACCAGATTCTCGACGCTTTTTTGAAGAAAAACCCAGAGCTCGCCGAGAGCACCATGGTGCGCCACATGAACAATCATAAGGAATCTCTGCTGAGAACATTCGAAGACGCGAAGGGAGATGGCGATGAGCAATCCAATGGAAAAAAAAGCCCGCGCGCTGGGCATTAATCACGTTGTCCTCGAAGTCGACGATCTCGATAAGGCCCTCGACTTTTACGGGTCTCTCTTTGAATTCACCTTGCGCGGCAAGAGCGACCGCAACGCTTTCATCGATCTCGGCGACCAGTTCATCCAGCTCACACTCGGCCGAACCCAGGTCGCCGACACCAAACGCCACTTCGGTTTCGTCGTCGATGATCGCGACGCGGTCAAACGCGCCATGGAGCGCCTCGGCATCAAGAGCATCAACGACCGTATGAATATCCTCGACCCGTGGGGCAACCGCATAGAAATTGTCCCCTACGACAACGTTCAGTTCACCAAAGCGCAACATATTCTCAAAGGCATGGGCGTCGGCCGGTTGACAAAAGCCGCCGAAGCCGTTGAAGAGCTGAAGAACAAGGGCATGGCGCCGGAAGAATGATCGGCGCGAAGGTTATGCTAGCGGTTGGATTTTGCCTCCGCGAAGGCCGCCACCGTGCGGCGCAGGCCGTCTTCTACGCCGATCTTCGGTTCATATCCGAGCAAGCCCTTGGCCCGTGCAATATCGGCCAGCGAATGACGAACATCGCCGGGTTTTTGAGCGGCATAACTCACGTCGGCTTTGACACCGATGATCTTTTCCAACAACCCGACAAGCGAATTGAGCGTAATGCGTTCGCCGCAGCCGATGTTGCAGACCTGGCCCGCCGCCTGCGGCGCTCGTAAGGCCCTCAAGTTAGCGTCCACGACGTTTTCCACATAAGTAAAATCGCGCGACTGCTCGCCGTCGCCGTAGACCGTTACGGTCTTGTTTGCCTGCATGGCGGAGATAAATTTCGGGATCACGGCGGAATACTCCGAATGGGGATCCTGGCCGGGACCGAACACATTGAAATAACGGAGACTCACTGTCTCCAGGCCGTAAAGACGATAGTACAATTCACCATAGCGCTCGCCCACCAACTTCTGGAGGGCATAGGGCGAAAGCGGATTGGGCGCCATGTCCTCGACTTTTGGCAAAACCTCGGTATCGCCGTAAGCTGAAGAGGAAGCGGCATACACCAGGCGGCGAACCCCCGCCTTGCGGCAACTCTCCAAAAGATTCAGCGTCGCGGTGACGTTCGCGCGATGGGTGCTCAGCGGATCGGCCACCGAGCGCTGCACGGACGGAATCGCCGCTTGATGAAGCACGAAATCAACGCCCTGGACCGCCTCATCGCTGATCCGTAAATCGGCCAAATCCCCCTTGACGAATTCCACTGAAGCCGCCAGATCCTCCAACCGCTCTTTCAAGCCGGTTGACAGATTATCGACGATCCGAACTCTTTCGCCTTCGGCGACAAGTCGTCTTGCGATGTGCGACCCGATAAAACCGGCGCCGCCCGTGACCAGATATCGTTCCGCCATCTGGGTAAAATCAACTAAAAGTATGGATGCGAATAGGTTGATTCATTCCAATGCTGCGCGCCATTTGCGTTCACTCTGGAACGGCGCTTCGGGGAACGATCGGAAACGCTTCAAAGGCTCTTGGCCCCCGGCCCCGCGTAAATCTCCAGCTTGTTGCCGTCAGGGTCGAGAAAATAGGCCTGGGGCCCCCAGAAAACGCCTTCCTTGCGATTTTCGATGTTGAACACTTCGACGCCGTTTTTGCGTAGAAACTCGATCGACGGCTCGAAGTCCTCTGGCGTCACTTTGAAAGCGTGATGCACCGGCGTATTCTTTTCCGAGTCGTATTTCAACGGCTCCTTTCCCTTCGCCAAAATGACGCAGTCATCGCCCGTCTTGAGAAACACCATGCGCGGCGACTGCTCGATGACTTTCATTCCAAGCAGTCCTTCGTAAAACTTTCGGCTCCGATCGAGATCGGTCACCGGCAGACTAAAGTGCAACACGCCATGAGTTTTCAACATCTTCAACCTCCTGCGCCGCGCAAGGCGACAACGAGAATTAACCCACCGTCCACCAAAGTACGCCACTGCCGCCAGGGCCGCAAGAGCTTTGCGCGCCAAGTTCAACGACGCGAATCATCATCCGCTCGAAGCCCGCCTGGGCGCTAGACGACGTAAGCTGCGGCGAAACCGATTGGCCGCCGGCGCCTTTACCGCGTCGGCAACGGGCCGGGGCCGACGAGCTGCTTGAAGACCTCCACCACTTCGGGTTCCCGCGGTAGTTCTCGCACCGCCCTTGCGTGGGCTTCCGGCAGGAGCGGCGTCGGCTCGTCGCCGGTGAGTTTCTTATATTCCTTGAAAAATTCGGGGTCCTGATAGGTTTTGCGAAAAGCCGCCTGGATGATTTCCACCCGGTCCTTGGGCGTCCCCGGAGGAAGCACGAAGGGCGTGCCCCCGACTCGAAATGCGCGCTGCATGTTGATGACCTTGCGCTGGAGTTCGGACGTGGCGAAACTTTCCAGCTCGGGCAATTGCGGAAAGCTCGGATGTTTGTCCCCTATGGGCACTTCCATGATCGCGTGAAAATCGACGATGTTGCCTTTCTCCAACCAGGCTCGATTGCGCTGTACCACCGTGTCGGCGCCGGTGGCGCGCGCGTCGATCTCGCCGCGTAAAAGCGCGGGATCAATTTCGACCCCGCTGTAGGCGGGGACGAATTTGGGCTCCTTTAATCCCAGAATATAAGCGAACAGACGGCCTTCGTTGTAAGTCACGAAACCCACCGATTGCGCGCCGATGCGCACACCGGAGGCCGCCCGCAGTTTTTCGATGGTGTCGAGGCCCGCCGCTTTCCTGCTCACGAAGACCGAATGATAAGTGCTGAAAGGCGATCCCAAATAGAAAAATTTATCGATGTCGTACTGCACTCCGGATTCGCCGAGGACGGCATTGGAAAGCATGCCGATGCTCGGATTGCCGATGGTGAGACCGTCGGGCTTGGCGACTCGGTAGAGATGATTCGCCGCCCTGCGGCCGCCCCCGCCCGCCATATACTCCATGACGATCGTAGGGTTCCCCGGAATGTATTTTTGCAGAAACGGCACCAGGGCTCTGACGCGAAGATCCCCGGTGCCTCCCGGGTCCCGCCCCTGAATAATCGTGATCGTCTTTCCCTCGTAGAACGACCTCTGAGCCGACGCCGGCGCAATCAACGCCAGGGACCCGATCAGCGCCGCCGCGCCGAGGGCCGTCCGAAAAATAAAACCGGATATTTTAGTTGGGCATCTCACTGGAACCTCCTCATAGATTCACATAACGATCTGCTGCTTCTTCTATCGTCGCGCAGCCCCTTGATCAACCCGTGGCGAGAATCATTTCCGAGTCCTCGGCAACCGCCCCAGAACTCCCTGCGCTCCCAGCTCGCGAATCGTGCCTTTATGCGCCCCGATCAAAAGGCGACAAGAGCGCAGCTAAGCATTACCGTGAGCGCCATTTCCAAAGCGACAATGCGCGCCAAGGCGAAATAGAGCGGACTGGTGCCCAGGATGACCGCTGCCGCGTCATGTCCACAGCGCCCTTGAAAGTTTGTCGGTTAACTTTAACGGACGGCCGATGATTGCGCGCGACCGGGCGTTTGCCGTCGCCGTCGCTCACGATCGCGCTTCGGAATCGCGTGCCTTCCAGCCTGATAACTTAAGCCATGTTTTTGCGAACTTTCGGGCCTGCCTTGAGCGATGGACGAGCCTCGATAGCAGCGTCTGGTTCCGTCTCACGCGGACGGCGCGCGCCACCCGCTTGCGAACCGCGCTCTCATGGGCACCCAGCGGGTCGGGAAAATAGGCGCCGTAGAACGGAGCGGTTTCATCATCCGACATGCGCGGCATGTAGTTGGCGAAAACCATCGCCAGGTCGCGCGCCTGGGCCCAGCGAGCCAGGGGCGGCCAACGCAGGAAGCGGGCGTAGGGAAGATCGATAAGGACGAGCTGCTCCCTGCCGCGATCTCGACGCAAGAGGATATTCTTGGGCTTGGCCGTAAATAGGAACAATCGCGCTTGATGGAGTCGGCGCAAAATGCGCGCGAGCCTGCGGCAAATGTATGCTCTTTCCTCCGGCAACGATCGAAACCGCTCCGTCGCCGCGCAGTCCTTAAGGGTGACGCTGTCTTCAACAAAGCCGGTGACGACGAAGCAGGAACGCACGAATCCAAGCACCGTTCTCTTGGCACCGTACGCTATGGGTTCGGCACAGGCCAAGCCCAGCGCGGCGACTTGGCCGAGACTGTTGAACTCATGTTCGGCCTTGGATATCCGCAGCCATGTGCGAATCCGCGGCAGCCATGGATAACGATACTCCTTGCAGACAAACCGGCGCTCTTGCCGCGAAGGCTCCGCCCCGGCGTGTCGCCGCAAGATCACCACCCGGGTGCGCCTTTCGGACTTGAGAACTTTGCCGCTGGCACCGACAAAAGCCCCGTAGCCGTCAAATTCCGCCCTTGGGAAAAATTCGCTATACTCCTCTCTCACAAAAACCCGCTCTAACGCGCGCCGAGCCATACCACCTTCCTTCCCCGCTTGACCTCTGCACGTAACGCGGCCGCCGTTCTGGAACTACGACCGTCGATCCGCGCACGAGATCGAGAAAAAATTCTGTAGTTTCTTGCGCAGTCAGGGATTGCGAAGGACCGTTTTCAGCGAAGCGAAAGCCGCTGCTTTTGGACCGCTAGCGCGTGATAGGATCCTTTGAACGGGAATCGGTGCGAATGGAGCCTGGGATAATCCGAAGCGAATACGCGATCCGCCTCCCGGACTCCGTCACACGCAGCGGGAAACATGCATCGATCGGTCCGCTTCGAAACGGTAGACGCCTTATAGGCGCCGCCGCCCGACCCGCGCCCTGTCTGTGCGGACAGTTGGAGTCACGCCCGAGGGATCAGATAAGAAGTCTCTGGTGATATTTGTGAAGTTTGGCGCTCTTGGAAAAGGTTTTAGAGGGATCGCCAACCGAGCGAACCCCGGAAAAATTAAAAAATTCGCCTTGGACGATGCGCGAGGCGTTTGCGAACTCCGTGATGTTATGGGCGAGACCGCCGCGTTTGGCGCCCGGGCCCGGGATCTCACCGGAACGTTCAAATTCTACTTTGAACGGTAAATCCAGATCCTCGACAATGTCTATCCCCGATAGCACGACCCAGGACAAAATAAGAAAAACCGCCAGTGTCCGGCGTAACATGGGCCAACTATCTACACATAGCCGCCGCTTGTCAATCCAAAGAAACCGAAGACGCTTGGTCGGCGCGGGAAGTTTAACGAAGAAGCGAATCCGCCGCCTCCAAAAAGCCAAGGCCCGCGTCGTTAGCACTCGGGCCTTGTGTTGCCGCCGCCAAGACGCGAGGCGGCTGTCGCGTCACGCTCCCAGACCGAAAGTTTTGCTGGGATTGTCCCAGAGGATTTTGCGCCGCGATTCGGCGGAAATTTTATCATTGCCGCTGATCGCGCCGACGGTCTTGTCGGGAAATTTATCGATGGCATCGCTGTGCGGGTAGTCGGTGGCGATCATCAGATAATCGTCGCCGACATGTTCGATAAATACCGGCGCCAGCTCTTCGCCGGCTTCGCAGCTCACCCAGCAGCTGCGCTTGAAGTAGTAGCTCGGCTTTTCCCTGGTGGTTTTGGCCGAGCCGTGGGACTCGTGCTCCCAGTGCTCGTCCATGCGCTCGAGCCAGAACGGCACCCAGCCGCAACCGGATTCCAGGTGGGCGACTTTGAGCCTGGGGAATTTTTCCAGAACGCCGTCGCCGCAAAAATTCAGACAGGCGAGCATCTGCTCCAGCGGATGGCAGGCGACGTGGCGGCCGAACTCGCTGTAACGGTCGGAGCCCGCCTGGGGCAGAATCGTGCGCGCGCCTTCGTGCACGCAAATCGTAACGCCGAGCTCGGAGCAAACATCGTAGATCGGATAATAATCCGGGCTGGCGAAGGTGCGGCCGCAAAATTTATTCGGCCGCCAGAAGATGCCCACCAGGCCGAGTTTTTCGCGCGCATATTTTAATTCTTTTACGGCCCGCGCCGGATCCTGGAGCGGAATCAGCATGACGCCGTGCAGCCGTTTGCGGTCGTAATCGCAATAATCCGCCAGCCAGGTGTTATAGGCCCGGCAGATCGCCGCGCTCAGTTCCGGATCGATGTCGTCGCGCCACATAATATAGAGACCGATGGTCGGAAACAGAACGGAAACATCGATGCCTTCGCGGTCCATATCGCGCAGATTGGAAGCCGGATCGAACTGGTTGGCGTAGGCATCGGCGAAGCATTCCCGCCAGCGTTTCGAAGACGAAAAAATATAGCCGTAGTCTTCCATGACCCGCCCCGGTCTCAACGCCGAGTCCGACACCGGTTTGCCGTCCACTTCGCGCACCGTCTGATTCGGTCCCGCGAGGCGCACCCGATGTTTGAATTTTTCCGGCAGATAATTTTGGTAAAGATCGGTGGGCTCCAGAATATGCCGGTCGGCGTCGATGACTTTAAATCCATCTTTCATGGCTGCTCTCCTTCGGTTTGCACTATGGCCTTAGCGTCCGAACTCTCTATTTACATAGATCAAACGACTGCCGCCGGCAAGCGCTGCAACGGCGCTCAAAGCCATGTCGCTTTTCCTCGTGGCGTCTCTAATCATCGGGTTCAGACGCGCCCCGAGCGACCCTGCACGCTGTAGCTGCCCGAGCCGCGCGTGGCCATGAAGAGAAAGATGAAGCAGAAAAGCAACGCGGCCACGCCGCCGTTCTCAATTGGCCAAAAGCCGTTGGGCGCATGGGCGATAAAGTAGGCCGCCGCCATATGGCCGCTGGCGATAAAGGCCGCCTTTGCCGTCGCCAATCCGACGGCGATCATCGCGCCGGTGATCAGTTCGATCCACCCTGCAACCCCGTAGAGCGAAAAGATCGGCGCGGCGGCCCCGTTTACGCCGCCGAACAGACCGAGAGCCTTTTGCAGGCCGTAGCACAAAAACAGCAAGCCGACCATGATCCGCATGACGGCGTAGACCCGCTCCGAGTATTGGGCAAGAAATCTATCCACGGTCGTAATCTCCTTCCGAATGCAAATTATTTCTGTACCGACGAGACCAACCTTATCGCGCGCTTGCCGTGATCGTTTTCACGCTCGTGTTTGGGAGCCCGATTACGAGTCGCGATCACGATCCCCCCTAATCCGTCTGCCAGCCGCCGCCAAGAGCCTTGTACAAGACGACGAGATTGGATGCCATATTCGCCTCGCTCTGAGCGAGATCCCTCTCGGCAGCATTGAGATTGCGCTGGGCGTCGAGGACGTTCAGGAACGGCAACAACCCCTGGATGTAGAGATCATTGGCCATATCGACAGCCCGGCGATTGGCCGCCACCGCGGCGACGAGGGAGCGGTAGCGGACCTGTTCGTTGCCGTAGTTGGCCAGCGCGCTTTCGACTTCCTGGAGCGCAGTGAGAACGGATTTTTCATAGAGCCCTAAAGCCTGTTCTTGCTGCGCGCTGCGAATTTCAACGTTCGCACGGATCCTCCCGGCATCGAAAATCGGCCACCGAATGGTCGGTCCAATGGACCAGAAGCGGCTTTGCGCCGTAAACCAGTCGCTGGCGCTGATGCTTTGCAGGCCGAAGGTCCCGAGCAGCGAAAACTTCGGATAGAGATCGGCCGTGGCGGCCCCCACTTGCGCCGTAGCCGCCGCCAGTTGGCGCTCGGCGCGGCGGATATCGGGTCGGCGGCGCAACAGTTCGGCGGGAAGGCCGACCCGCGCCTCAGGCGGCAGCGCCGGTATCGGCGCGGCATTGCCCAACTCGCCGGATAACGTGCCAGGCTGCGCTCCGACCAGCAAGTCAAGACTATACGCCGCTTGTTTCAAGCCGCTCTGGAGAACCGGGATCTGCGCCGCCGTCGTGCTCACCTGGCCGTCCGCCTGTGCGACTTCCAGATCGCTGGCGAGGCCCGCGTCGAATCTTATTTTCGTCAAGCGCAGGGTCTCCCGCTGCAGCTCCAAATTCGACTCGGCCACCGCCAGGCGGCGCTGAAAACCGCGCAGATCGATGTAGTTTTTCGCCACCTCGCCGAGCAAAGTGACGAGCACGCCGCGCCGCTCCTCGACGGATGCGCCGAGGTTCGCTTCCGCCGCCTCAATGCCCCGGCGCGCGCCGCCGAAGACGTCGATTTCCCATCCGGCGTCAAAACCGGTGCGGAAAAGATTTTGCTCCAATTGTCGCCCTGCGGCCGGCGCAAGGGGAGCGCCTTGCGCAGGCGAACCCACGGCATTTTCACTGGCCCGATGACGCGTATACGATCCGGAAACATCCACCGTCGGCCAAAGATCGGCCCCGGCAGCGCCAAGAGCCGCGCGCGCTTCGCGCAGGCGCGCCTCGGCGACACGCAGATCCAGGTTGGATTTAACGGCATTAAGGATCAGGGAATCCAGCGCCGGATCCTTAAACTCATTCCACCAATCGACCAGCTCAGCAGGCCGGGCGCTGACGCCTTCTTGTTGTGCCTCCTTCCATGCCGCCGGCACGGCGAGCGCCGGCTCGCGGTAGTCGGGCCCGACACTGCAGCCGGCGGCAAATAAAACTGCCGCCGCCACGATGGCGACCTTTGTAAAGTCAGGTTTTTTTCCAATCATCTTTGGCCTCTTAAAGCATCACTTTAGCAAAATTTAACCCGCTCCTACACCAGCCGGTGGCGAAACATCCACGAGCCCGTCGACAGCGTGACCGCAGCGATCAACGCAAGCGGCCAAAGCTCCGGCCAAAGCAGCTGCAAAGGGGCGCCTTCGAGATACACCCGGTGCGTCATGTCGATGGCGTAACGCAGCGGATTGATCAGGGTAAAATACTGCAAGAGCTCCGGCATGTTGCGGATCGGCGTGGTAAGCCCCGAGAGCAGCGCAAACGGCATGATCAGCAGGAACGAATAAAGCATCGCTTGCTGCATGGTCGCCGCCACCGACGACAAGAGCAGGCCGATGCCGGCTGCGGCCAGCAAAAACACCGTAAGCCCGATATAAAGCGTGGCGAACGAGCCGGCGAACGGGATCTGAAACCAGAGCTGCGCCACCAGCAATACCAGAGTCGCCTGGACGATCCCCACCAGCATGGCGGGCACGGCTTTGCCGATCATGATCTCGGTGGGCCGAAACGGCGTCACCAGTAATTGATCGAACGTCCCCTGTTCGCGCTCCCGCGCCACCGACAGACCGGTCAGAAGAATGGTCTGAAGCAATGTCAGCGTCCCGATCAATGCGGGAATCATGTGCCAGCGCGTCTCCAGGTTGGGATTGTACCAGGCGCGGGTGTGCAACCGCACAGGCGGCGCGCCCTGCTGATGAGCGGCGCGCCAATTCGCGTTGAAGGTTTCGATCATTGCGCTCAAGTAGCCGATCGCCGTGCCGGCGGTATTGGAATTCCGACCATCCGCGATCACTTGCAAATCGGCCGCCCCGCCGGACAAAAGCCGGCGGGAAAAATCCTGTTCGATCTCAATCACCAGCAAAGCCTTGCGGCTATCGATGACACGCTGCATCTCCGCCTCTCGGGTGAGGTCGGCCACGCGCTTGAAAACTCCCGAGCCATCCAGTCCGGCCAGCAGCTCGCGCGAGGCGGCGCTGCGGTCCTTATCGAGCACCGCGTAAGGGACCATGTTCAGGTCGTACGTCGCCACATAGCCGTAAATCAAACATTGCAGGATCGGCGGCAGGATGAGGCTCAAGCGGCTGCGCGGATCTTTAAGAACCGCCAGGAGTTCCTTTCGCGTCAGCGCGCCGATCCGGAGAATGGCCTCAATCATGCCTGTCTCAGTCGAGTTTCTTGCGCATCGCCCGGCGTGTGAGCAGCGCGAGTCCGGCCATCATGGCCGCCAGCACGGCGGCGTTCGGCAAAATTACCGACCAGATATCGCCGGCGAGAAATATCGTTTGCAGCAAGGCGACGTAATAGCGCGCCGGCAAGAGATAAGTCAGCAGTTGCACCGCCGCGGGCAAGCTGCGCAGATCGAATAAAAATCCCGAGAGCATCACCGCCGGAAGAAAGGTCACCAGCAGCGTAATCTGGCTTGCGACAAATTGGTTTTTCACCGCCGACGAGATCAAGAGGCCGAGCGCCAGGGCCACCAGGAGATAAAGCACCGACACCCCGATCAAAACCGCCAGCGAGCCGCGAAACGGCACGTAGAAGAGAAACTTGGCGGCAAACAGACAGAGCCCGAGGCCGATCATGCCGAGGACGAAATAGGGAATTGTTTTACCGAGAAGAATTTCTTCGGGCCGAACCGGCGTGACGAACAGCGCTTCGATGGTGCCGCGCTCCCACTCGCGCGCCATGACGAGCGAGGTGAGCAGAGCGCCGATCAGCGTCATGACCAGCACGACCAGACCGGGAACCAGAAAGTGCCGGCTTTCGTTCGC
This sequence comes from uncultured Syntrophobacter sp., assembly GCA_964539925.1. Classification (GTDB taxonomy): domain Bacteria; phylum Desulfobacterota; class Binatia; order UBA9968; family UBA9968; genus DP-20. The sequence continues at coordinate 16,705 of CAZILB010000016.1, forward strand.
CTCATTGAACCACAGGCGACTTTGCACGCGCACCGGACCGGTCAATACTTCACGGCCTTCGGCGCCGCGGCGCGCCGCCCAGACCGCGACCGCTCCCTGGGCGTAATTCTGGATAATGCGCGCGCGGTTGGCGTCGACGCCGTGCACGACGATTTGCACCTCGGCCCCGCCGCTCGCCAGGCGCCGGCTGAAATCGGGCCGAAGGCGCACGATGCCGTCGACTTTGCGCGCTCGCATCAGCTCTTCGGCGCGGCGCATCGACACCGTCAATTGGGCGTCAAAGTAGCGCGATAGCGTAAAGCTCGACGCCAGCTCGCTCGCCGCCGGCGAGGGGTCCTCCAGAACCACCGCCACCGGGACTTGGGTTACGTCGAGCGACATGCCGTAGCCGAAGAGCAAAATCAAAACCACCGGCAAGACGATGCCGATGGCGATGCTGCTCGGATCGCGCGCGATCTGGCGCGTTTCCTTTTTCACTAAAGACCAGATGCGCCTGGTTCGCGCGGCGCGACCATAATTCACCGCACCCGCCGCTGAATTCATGCGGCCGCTCCGCCGGCACTTAGCCCGGCCGCTTCGCGCGCCTGCTCGACGACGGCGATAAAAGCGTCTTCCATCGTTGGCTCGCCGCTGGCCGAGCGCGCGAGCCTGCGAATCTCCGCCGGCGTGCCTTGGGCCAACACGCGGCCGGCGTCCATGATCGCGATACGATCGCAGTATTCCGCCTCTTCCATGAAATGGGTGGTGACGATGACCGTGACGCCGGACTCCGCCAGAGCCACGATACGCCGCCAAAACTCACGGCGGGCCAACGGATCGGCGCCGCTGGTGGGCTCGTCGAGAAATAGGATTTCCGGATCATGGATGAGAGCGACCGCCATCGCCAAACGCTGCCTGAACCCGCCGGGCAAGAACCCGCTCGTCAAATCCGCAAAGGAGCTCAACCCGAACTGTTCCATCGCCCAGGCGATCCGCTGCCGCTTGCGACTGTTGCGCAGATTGTAGGCGCTGGCAAAAAACTCGAGATTCTCACCCACCGAAAGCTGGGCATAAAGAGAAAATTTTTGCGCCACATAGCCAATCCGCTGGCGAGCCGAGGCCCGGGCGCGGCGGAGATCGACCCCGGCGACCTCAAGCGTGCCGCTGGTAGCCGGCAACAGGCCGCAAAGCATGCGAAATGTGGTTGTCTTGCCGGCGCCGTTGGGTCCGAGCAAACCGAAAATTTCACCGCGCCGCACCGAAAAGCTCACATGATCGACGGCGGTGAAGACGCCGAACCGGCGCACCAGATCGCGGACCTCCACGATGGCTTCGCCCTGCGGCGGGGCGGGAGACAAGGAGACAGGGAGACCCGGAGACAAGGAAACCGGAACGGACGACGCCATTTGCTCCCTTTCCCCTTGTCTCCTGGTCTCCTTGTCTCTTTCGCTCCCCTCTGTCTCCCCATATCCTTTTCTCCCCGTCTCCCGGTCATTCTCCTCGTCTCCCTGTCTCCCCTTCTCCTTGTCTGTTTGCGATCGCAGTAAAAGCATAAATCCGTCTTCCAAGCGCGGCCGCGCCGCGACCACCGCAGCGCCCGAAAGCGGCGCGCCGGCACGGTCTCCAGCCGCGATCCAATCCCCCTTATCCTCGGTGACAAACCGCACCCGGCCGCCTTGCGGCAACGCGTCGATAATGTTGGGCTCAGCGAGCAGCCGCGCTTGCAGCGCACGCGCTTTTTGTCCGGCCGGCGGCTCGGCGATATAGGTGCGCCCTTGGGCAAGGCGGCTCACGTCGTCCGGCCCTCCTTGCATGAGAATATTTCCTTCATGCAATAAGATAACCTGGCCGCAGCGCTCGGCTTCATCGAGGTAAGAAGTGCTCATCAGAACGGTAAGCCCGCGGTCCTGGACCAGTTGACGAATGATTTCCCATAGCTCGCGGCGGGAAAGCGGATCGACGCCGACGGTGGGTTCGTCGAGCAGCAACAACTCAGGGGCGCGCACCAGCGTGCAGGCCAGACCGAGCTTTTGTTTCATGCCGCCGGAAAGCCGCCCGGCGAGACGGCCGGTGAACGCGCCGAGTTTCGTCATCTCCATCAGCCGCGGATAGCGCTCGCGCCGCTCTGCCCGGCTCACGCCGTGAAGATCGGCATAGAGATCCAAGTTCTCTTGAACCGATAGATCTTCGTACAAGCCAAAGCGCTGGGGCATATAGCCAATGCGCTCTTGAATCTGCTGCGGATCGGCCGCCACGTCGACGCTCAAGACGCTCAACTCGCCGCTATCGGCGGACATCAGCCCGGCCATCAATCGCATTAGCGTCGTCTTTCCCGCACCGTCCGGTCCCACCAGCGCCGTGAGTGTGCCGTGATCGACCTTTAACGATACGTCTCGCAGCGCCGCCACCGTCTCTCCGCTTTCGCGCACAAACGTTTTGCAAACGTTCCGAGCGCTCAATACGGTCGCGCTTTCTTGGTCACCGTTCATAGTTCAAGACCGGGAGACTTGGAGACGCTATCTCCCCTTCTCCCCCTCTCCCGGATCTATCTTGACAAAAACCGTCGCCGGCATGCCGAGGCGCAGATCATCGCCAGGATCCATGACAAAAACGCGAACTTCATAAACGAGGCTGGGGCGCAACTCTTCGGTGTGCACCGATTTGGGAGTGAACTCGGCAACCGGCGAGATGAACCCCACCCAGCCCTCAAAGCGGCGCTCGGGAAAACTATCCACCGCCACCGTGGCGGTCATGCCGTGGCGGACTTTGCCGAGATTGCGGCCGGAAACATAAACCCGAACCCACTTGGGGTCGGTCACAGCGAGCGCAAAGACGGTGCGCTGCGGCGACGCCATCTCGCCGGCTTCCATGACTCTCGTGCGCACTACGCCGTCCACCGGCGCCGCGAGCTGCGAGTCCGCCAGTTGTTGGCGCAGGAGCGCCGCCTCAGCTTCAAACGCCCGCAAGCGAGCCTCGGCCTCCGCGATCTCTTCCTTGCGCGGCCCGGCGAGCGCGAGATCCAACGTTCGTTGGTGAACTGTCAGTTTCGCTTGCGCCACTTGCAGCACAGCCTTGCCGTTGTCAACATCCTGCTGTCTAACGGCCCGCCCGGCCGACATCTCCGCCGCATTTCTCAGCCGTTCGTAATGCAATTGCGCGTTCCACATGTCGGCTCGCGCCGCTTCGACATTGGCGCGGGCTTGGGCAATCTCCTCCGGCCGGCTGCCGCTGCGCAGTCGCTGGACAACGAAGCGCTGGGCGCCGGCCTGGGCCTCCGCTTGCGCCAATTTCGGTTCGAGCCGCGCCGTATCCAGGCGCGCGAGGATTTGACCCTTGCGCACCCGCTCGCCCTCTTGCACCAGCACTTCGGCGATCCGTTCGCTGTTGTTGAACGCCACGTCCACCTGCCGAAGATCGACGTTGCCGTAAAGCGCCAGATCGCCGGTTGCTCTGTCATGACGCGCCGACCACCAAAACCACCCGGCCGCACCCAATAAGCCAAGCAACGCGGCGCCGATAAAGACTGTTCGTTTCACGATGACTGCCCTGCGTTGACCGCACGGTCCGGGGAGCCGGGTTGCTTGGATCTGCCCTTTTCGGTGAGCAATCCCTCAAAGATGACAGTCATGATGCTCATGTATCCCGATTTCGGCGTGAGTCCGAGTTCGGCGATCTTGGGCGGGTTCATGATCGCTTCGGTCATGCCCAACAGCATCTCGATCATCAAGCGGGTTGAAATGTCTTTGCGGATGATACCGGCGCGCCGCCCGGCCTCGAAAAGCCGGCCGAAGTAGCGCTGGATCACTTGCCGCCGTCGCTCCTCGATCAGCTTGAAAATATCCGGCGCCTCGCGCCGCATGTCGCGCACGAAGGGGGGTTGAATCTCTCCGGTGTGCCGTTGCATGCAAGCCAGCAAATGATGCAGCGCATGGAGCACGTCGGTGGAAGCCGCCGCGGCCACGCCTTCGAGATCGGCCTCGACGTCGCGGAATTTTGCCAGCAGCACTGCGCGCAAAAGATCGAGCTTGCTCGGAAACGCGGCGTAAAGCGTCTTTTTGCTCATGCCCAGTTCTTTCGCCAGATCATCCATGGTCACGCCGCGAAAACCGTGGGCAAAAAAATGGCGCCGCGCAGCCGTGACGATGCGCACGGCAGCCTGGCTTTCGCCGTCGCCGCGGGATTCGGCGATGGTTTTGCGGATCCGAAGAGTCATAAACTTAGGAAACTAATTAGGTATTATTAGTTTCCAAAGTAGAAAGCAACTTCCGGTCTTCCCCAAAGCGCTCCCGGTAAGCAGTCTAAACCTTGGCGGCGGCCTACTCCCGGCCGCGGCCGGGCGCAAGCGCGCCCGCCGTGCCGGAACGTGTCGAGCGAAAAAACGAGGTGCGGTTCAAAACCTTTTCTTGGAATTCTTCCAGGTAAAGATAGATGACCGGGGTGATGTAGAGCGTGATCAGTTGCGAGACCAGCAATCCGCCGACGATGACCAGGCCGAGGGAGCGGCGCGAAGCCGCATCCACGGTCCAGCCGACAGCGATCGGCAAAGCCCCGAATGCCGTCGACAGGGTGGTCATAAAAATGGGACGGAACCGATCCATGCCGGCCGCGTGGACCGATTTGTCTGCGGGCACCCCGGCAGCCGCCCGCTGGATTGCGAAATCGACGATCAGGATGCCGTTTTTCTGGACGATGCCCATCAGCATGAACATGCCGACATAGGCATAGAGCGTCGCCTGTTCGCCGAAAAGCAGCAGGGTCATCAATCCACCCACTAGCGCTGACGGCAGCATCGACAGCACGGTCAATGGGTGAAGGTAACTCTCGTAAAGAATGGCCAGGATGACGTACATGACGAACACGGCGAGAAACATGAGGATCGTCAAATCCCTGACCGTATCGCGGAACGTCAGCGCCTCGCCCTGCAGGCTCGCCCGCACAGCCGGCGGCACCACCTCGGCCGCCGCCCGCTCGATGAAATCGGTGGCCTCACCGATGGCCACCCCCGGTTTGAGATTGAAAAACAAAGTGACGCTGGTGAACTGATTCAAATGGTTGACCGCTTGCGGCCCCAGCGAGGTCTTCCACGCCGCCAGCGCGCTGAGAGGGATCAGGTTCTTGCCGTCATCCGAGCGGATATAGAGCCGCGCCAGATCACCCGGCCCCTCACGCGCCTTGTCATCAACCTCCAGTATCACTTTGTATTGATCTTCTGGTTGTTTGATTAAATATAGATAATTTTGCGAAAAAGCGTTTCGCAGCAGCTGCAGAATGCGCGCTTCGGAAACGTTGTAGATGCGCGCCTGTTCGCGGCGAATCTCGATATCGAGGCTCGGCGTATTATGAAAATAGTCCGACGAGAGCGTCAGAAAGCCCGGATAGGACTGCAACCGATCCATCAGCTTGGTCGCGGCATCGTAAACTTGTTGCGGATTGATACCGGAAAGTGAAAAGGCGTACTGCCCCTGGTTCTGACTGGTTGCCCCGGTGCTGATCTCCAGGACGGGAAACGGGCGCAAGAACGGCATCACGCCCGGGACCGAACCAAGTTCGCCCATCATCTGCCCCGCAACTCGCTGAATCGGCGGCCGTTCTCCGGATCCCTTCAGAAATGCCAACAACAAGCCCTGGTTGGACGATAAGAACTGAGCGTTACCCGTCATGGTCATGGTCGCGAAGACCCCGGGATTCTGGCGCAGTATGCCGTCGGCCTGGTCCTGCAGGTTGCGCATCTGTTGCGGCGAAGAGCCTTCGCGCCCGATCATCACACCCCAGATGAAGCTGCTGTCGCCGATGGGCAGAAAGCCTTTGGGGATGATCATGAAGAGCCAGACCGTGCCCGCAAGGCATGCGGCCCAGATCGTCGCCGCCACCCAGCGGCGCTCAAGAAACCACCAGAGCGTCCAGCTGTAGAACGCCAGGGCGCGCTTTTCCCAGCCGCCAATCACCCGTTCCATCCAGGTTTTGGCAGTGCCCTCGCCGCGCTCCTTGAGCAGCCGCGCGCACATAAGCGGCGTCAATGTCAACGATACCAGGCCCGAAGCCAAGACCGCGATCACGATCGTGACGGCGAATTCGCGAAAAATCCGGCCGACGATACCCGACATAAAAACCAGCGGCAGAAACACCGCGGCCAGCGACACGGTCATGGAAACAATCGGGAAGCTGATCTCCCTGGCGCTGTTGATCGTCGCCTCCAGGGCGCGCTCCCCCCGTTCCATGTGGCGCACCGTGTTTTCCAAAAAGACGATCGCGTCATCGACCAGAAAGCCAATCGCCAGAGTGAGCGCCATCAGCGACAGATTGTTGAGGCTGTAGCCCAAGCGGTCCATGGCGACGAAGGTGATCAACAGGGACAGCGGCAAGGCGACCGTGGGGATCAACGTGTCCGTGGCCCTCCCCAGAAAAAGAAAAATCACCATGACGACGAGCACGAAGACGACGGCCAGGGTGATCTGCACTTCGTGAATGTTGTTGAGGATCGTGCGCGAGCGGTCGTAGATCGGCGTCACGCGGATAGAACCGGGCAGCTCCGTGCGGATGAGCGGCAAGAGCTCGTAGACGCTCCTGGCGACTTCGACGGCGTTGGCGCCGGCGCGCCGGTTGACGGCGACGATCACCGTCGCGGTGGGCTCGGGATAGCCGCGCACCCAAAAACGCATCTTGATCCGTTCGTCCTCGATGGAGTCGTTCACCTGAGCGACGTCGCGCAGGTAAACCGGCGAGCCGGCGCGGCTGCGAACGATCAAGTTGCGGTACTGCTCGGCGTTTTCCAACTGGCCCTGCGGTCGAAGCAACAACGTCCCGGCGGAACCGTCGAGTTGCCCCGCTCCCATGCTGCTGCTCCCCTGCTGTATCGCCGCCGAAAGATCGTCGATGGAGATATCCCGCGCCCACATCGCTTCGGGATCGGCCTTGATGCGCACCGCCGACCTGGCGCCGTAGACACCAACGCGGCTGACGCCGGGCAAGATGCTGATCCGCTGGCCGACCTGCGTGCTGGCGTAGTCATAGAGCTGTCCGGGCGTCACCGAATCGCTGGTGAGCGCGATATACATGATCGGCTGGTCGTTGGGGTTGGTCTTGGAGTAGGTCGGCGGCGACGGCAGGTCGGCAGGCAGATTGCCGGTGGCCTGAGAGATCGCCGTCTGTACGTCGGTGGCGGCGGCGTCGATGTCTTTTTCCAGCGCGAACTGCAGTGTGAGGCTGCTATGGCCTTGAGTGCTTCTCGAAATCACCAGCTCCAGGCCGTTGATTTGCATGAATTGGCGCTCGAGCGGCGTGGCGATATTGTTGGCCACCGTCTCCGGGCTGGCGCCCGGATAACTCGCCTGCACTTGAATCACCGGATAATCGACCGCCGGCAAGTCATTGACCGGCAGTCTGAGGTAGGCGAGCACTCCGAACAGGATCACCGACACCGTCAAGACCGTGGTCATGACCGGGTGGTAAACAAACCGCGCGGAAAAATTCACGGCGTGATTTCCGCTGGGGCAGCTGCGGCCGTGCCTGATTGAACGACGTTCACCTTGCCTCCCGGGGTCACGCCGAGTTGCCCATGGACAACCACGCGTTCGCCGGCCTCGATGCCGCGCTCGATCACCACCAGATCACCATGGGGCTGGCCGACAGTCACCGGCCGAAGCTCGGCGCTTAAGTCTTCCTGGACGACATACACGAACGGGCCTTTGGCCGACATCTGCGGCGCTTCGGCCGGAACCAGAACGGCATCCTTGCGCGTATCCAGGATCAAGCGGATGTTGACAAACCGCCCGGGCCAGAATCGGCGGTCCGCGTTGGCCAATGTGGCGCGCAGCCTGACCGTCGCCGTGCCTTCTTGAACGGCGTTGTCGACGAACGTCAGTCTGCCCTCGCGCGCCTTGTCGGGCTCTTCCGGCAAGCGCGCTTCGACACGCAATGTCCGCTGCGCCATGTGGCGCTGCACCGCGCCGAGGTTAGCTTCGGTTACGCTAAAATCGGCGTAGATGGGATCGAGCCGCTGGATGACCAGCAGCGATCCGTCGTTCGCCGTGACCACATTGCCGGCGTCGACGGCGCGCTGGCCGGCACGTCCGTCAATCGGCGAACGGATGGCCGTGTATTCGACGTTGAGACGGGCGCTTTCCACGGCGGCACGGTGTTGTTTCACCACCGCCTCGGCGGCGTCGACGGCGTTCTTTTTGGCGTCGTAGTCTTGGCGCGACACCGCGCGCGGATCGCTCACGCCCGCCACTCGGGCAAAGGTGATCCTGGCCAGGTTCAGTGACGCCTCGGCCTCGGCGAAGTTGGCCTCAGCCTGCTGCAGCCGGGCTTGATAAGGACGCGGATCGATGGTGAACAACAAATCGCCGGTCTTTATGTCGGCGCCGTCGGTGAAATGAATTTTCGTGATGCGGCCGGATACCTGCGGCTGGATAGAGACGATCTCGCGGGCGGCCGCTTTGCCCAAGGCGTCGATGTAGACCGGCACGTCTTGAGACACTGCGGCGGCCACCGTCACCGGCGCCGGCGGGCGCTCAAAGGCCGCGTCATTTTCTTTGCCGCAGCCCGAGGCGGCGAACACGCCGAGCAACGCCGCTCCTAACAGAGCCTGCGTTGCCCGGCGTTCGAGCCTCCGGTCGCGGCGGGTCATGCGGCACTTCCGCTCAAGCGACGAGACGCTGATCCAGCTCTGCCGCTCCCTGGGGTTTTTTCTGCGTTGATTTGTGCGCCTTCGCTTCCCATTGGCGCAATCCGCGGCGAATGTAATTAGGCTCGAGGTTGAGCAAAGTGCAGACTGACACGAAGGAGCAAAACCAATCCGCATCGTCGCTGAACAACCATTCTTTAGCTTCATCGAAGAGCGCGCGGCGTTTGGCGTTAATGGCGAACAGATTCTCCTGGTAGCAGCGTATGCCATCTTCCAACACGGCGAGCAAAAGCGTCCGTTCCGCTTCCAGCGGTATCTTGCGCCGGAAGTTGGCGGCGTAATCCTCCCCCAGGAGCGTATCCGGCTGAAACAGCGAGCCAATCCGCTCATCCAAACCGACCGGCCGCGCACCGCCGCCGTCGTTGTTTTTTTCCGGTAACTTCATTCCCCCTCCATAACGATAAGATTATTAAGTGAATTCTTACTTACGTCAAAAACCTAGCTGGCCAGCAAACGCAGCGCTTTGGGACTGTAATAACGCCTCACGGCATCCTCCTTGAGACCGATTCCCAACAGCGCGAACCAAGTCGCCTGGGCCACCAGTTCCTCCCTGGAGACCTTATAGTCGATGGCCGGCTCCTTGGGCTGCAAATGGAGCATCAAAGAGAACGCGGTGTGCTGCACGAACCAGACGCAAAGGTTGCGGCGGATGGGCACGTCGCTCATCTCGCCGACCTTGGCGGCGGCGTGCAGGCAGGCCTCGAACTTCTTCAGCCAGGCCGCGGCCAGTTTCTTGTGCATCAACCGCACAAACTCGCCGTCGCCGAGCAGACTGCGAACAAGCAGCGCGTTCATCGCCGCCCGATGGATATCTCCCGGCCGCCCAAGTACGTAGTGAGAGATCATAAAATGAACCATCACCACCAGTGTCGAAGTCGACGCCTCGAGCTCCAGAATCCGGCTCGCTTCGGCGAACGTCGGCCCCTTGGAGCAGCCGTCCAGCATGGCCGCATAGAGCGACTCCTTGCTCGGAAAATGCTTGTAGAGAAGCGCCTCGGATACCCCCGCGGCCTTGGCCAAATCGCGCGTCGTGGTGCCCTCGAAGCCTTTCTCGGCGAAGACGTCTTGAACCGCTTCGACAATCGCCTCTTTGCGCGCCTCCGCCGTCAACCGTGGAGATTGCGACATGACGGTTAGTTAGCATTTACTTACCAATCCTGTCAAGCGAAATTAAGCGGTTTTTTACGGCCTTGAAACGGCTGCTCCAAGCCCCCGATATGGCGGGCTTTTCTAGGGACGCTTCGGGCTTCCAATGGCTACTCCGGAAAAGTCATGCCACGAGGAAAAGCAGCCGCACCCGTTCAGATTCAAGGCTTCAGGTTCAACGTCAGTGGCGACGGTTTCACCGATTTGCTAAGCGCTCCAGCATTCTTTGAACATGGAACTTTGAACTTGAAACGTCAAACTAAAGCGCAGCGCCTTCGCTCCGCAGGATTTGCCCCGCCATTTCGGGTTAGGATGAATAGTCTGCGCTAGGACGGCCAATCTTTCCATCGCTCCTGGCATGCCACCGCGACTCGCAGCCGCTCGACGTGTTGCTCGATCTGTTTGGCGCCCTGTTTGACCGGGTGCCCGGCGAAGAATTCGCGAACATCGGCTTCCAGGCCCGGCTTGACGAGACCAATGATGCCTTCACACATGCGCGGAATCGCGTTGTCCGGATATTGCCGCAGCATCTCCTGCCAATGCGACTTCATGAAGGCCCACGCCTTTTCCCGCGCCTCTCTGTTCAGCAATAAGCCGCGCATCAGGTACGGCGCATTTTGTGTCCGCACCGCGCCGTTGACCGTCAAATCCAAGGTCCGGTCGATCAACTCCGGCCGTCGGAAGCTCGCCAGGGCGAAAAGAAAACGGGTTTCTTCCTGCGGTGTCTGCGCGTTCTTAAATCGATCGAAAAATTTCTCGTAATCCGCCCTGTCGCCGGTATGCGCGATGATCGCCACCAGCGCCGGGATCAAATTGCGCTCGACGCGCTCCGGCGATTTTTCGTATTGGGCGAATAGATCCCGGGCGTGACGCTGGCACGCCTCGTCGGCCCCTAGAGTGCCGAGGGCGCCGATCAGGTCGCCGCGCAACTGGCTGTCCAGCTCACTCTCTCCCGGTCTTGGCGTCCAGCCCAGTCGCGCCGCCGCGGGCGACAACAAATTGCGCAGCCGCCCGGCCAGCCCGACGCACTGGGCGTCGGTGAGAATCCGCTGCAAGTGATGGCCGGAGCCGATCACGGTGGTCCAGACATTGACGTCGTATTCATCGGACAACAGTTGGATCAGCCCGAGATATTCGGCAAGCGGCGTCAGGCCCGCCAAGGCCGCGGCCCAGGTGTCGTTGACCAGACCGAAGCGCTCCACCGCGGACAGCCGGCCCGGTAAATCTCTCGTTAAGGCGTCCAGCAAATCGCGGCTGTAACGCACCCGATAAAAACCGTGCGCGCCGGCGTTGACCACCGCCCACTCCACGTCATCGCCGGCATCGAAGATATGCTCTCGTTCCGTCATCAGGAAGGTCTCGTCGACGACCTTCGACCGAGTGCCGGCACGGAGAAAAATCGGTATGTGCCATGTACGGTCGCGATCGGAGCCGTCCTGAAGGTAGCGAAAAATCTGTTGCGACACCCGAACGCCCTGGCCATGTTTTTCGACGCTCACGAGCGGATAGCCCGCTTGAAAGATCCAGGTGTCCATCAACGCCCGCGCCGGCTGCCGGGTGGCCTCCTCAATGGCATCCCAGAGATCGGTGGTCTCGGCATTGCCGTAAGCGTGGCGCCGCAAATACCGGCGTATGCCGTCGCGAAAGGCGTCGGCGCCGAGATACTGCTCGAGCATGCGCAGGACCGACGCGCCCTTTTCGTAAGTCAACACGTCGAACATACCCGCGGCTTCTTCCGGCCGTTCAACGGGAAACTCGATGGGCCGCGTGCTTTTCAAGCCGTCCACTTGCATGGCGGCGGCGCGCGAAATCGTAAAGCTGTCCCAGCGCCGCCACTCGGGCTTCCAGGCGTCCACCGCGAGCATCTCCATGAAAGTCGCAAACGCTTCGTTCAGCCACAGTCCGTTCCACCACTTCATCGTCACCAGATCGCCGAACCACATATGGGCGTTCTCGTGCGACACCACGTCGGCGACTCGTTCCAGCTCCGCGCGCGTGGCCTTGTCCGGATCGACCAGGAGCGCGGTCTCGCGGAAGGTGATGGCGCCCAGATTTTCCATGGCGCCGGAGGCAAAGTCGGGAATGGCAATCAAGTCCAGCTTGTCGCCGGGATAGGCCATATCGTAGTAGCGGCTGAAATGCTCGAGCGAAAACCTGCCGATGTCCAGCGCGAAACCGGCAAGCCGTTTCTTTCCCGGCACCGCCCAGACACGCAGCGGCGCATGGCCCACCATCACCGGGGCGGTGCTCTCGAACTCACCGACGATGAACGCGACCAGATAAGTGGACATCTTCATGGTGTCGGCAAACCCCACTTCCTTCTTGCCGGTCTCGGGCAGGAGCGTTTCGCGCACCACTGCGGCGTTGGAGATCGCCGTGAGCGTTTCGTCAACGACCAGCGTCACTTGATAAACCGCCTTGAACGCCGGCTCGTCCCAGCAGGGAAACGCCCGGCGCGCGTCCGTCGATTCAAACTGGGTCGAAGCCAACCGTTTCTCCTGCCCGTTGTCGTCTTTGTAGGTGCTGCGGTAAAACCCGTGCAGTTTGTCGTTGAGAGTTCCAGAAAACTCAATTTGCAGTTCGCAGTTTCCCAGCGGCAGCGTTTGCGGGAAGCGCAACGTCGCCCGCTCGTTTTCACTGTCCAAAATCACCCTTGCCGTCAACGGCCCGCCTGCGGCCCCTTTGACCGACGCGCCGTGGATTTCCAGCTCGGCGGCATTGAGCACGATCTCGCTTACCGGCTCGTGCACATGAATGGCAATCTTCTCCGCGCCGGTGAAATTCCAGTTCGTCAAATCCGGCGTCAACTGAAGCTCATAGCGCTCGGGAATTACCGTGGACGGCAGCCGATAGGGTTTTTCTGTGGACATACAAACTCCTTCAAGCATCGGCGCGCAGCGCTTCGAGCGGCGAACGCCGGAACACGCCCCAGCAGCCGATGGCGCCGGCGGCGACCGTGGCGGCGACAATCACGGTTAAAATGGCCGCCACCGGCGCCAATGAAATCCCCGCCACTATGGCGAAAAAATAGTAGCCGAGGCCGAGCGCGGCCAGGAGACCAAGACACGTGCCGGCTGCGCCGGCGATGGCGCCCAGGAACAGGTACTCGGCGATAATAATCTTCACGATCTGACTCCGCGGCGCGCCGAGAGTTTTCAGAAGGATACTTTCTCGCAGGCGCTGGGCGCGGCTGCCGAGCACGGCGCTGGCAAGCACGGCGAGGCCGGTGACGATCGTAAACAGGGCCGCGAAGCGCATGGCGCCTGAAACTTTGCCGAGAATATGATCCAGGGTGGTCAATATCAGGCTCAGGTCGATCACCGAAACGTTGGGGAAGCCCTCGACCACGGCGCGCTGGAGCCGGGCGGATGCCGCATTGGTGTCGGCGCGGGCGACCACGGCAAAGAATTGCGGCGCAGCTTCGAGCACGCCTTCGGGAAACACGACAAAGAAATTCGGCTGTACCCGCTGCCAATCGACCTCGCGGATGCTGGCCACGCGAGTCGCCATCGGCACGCCTTGAACCTCGAACGATAACTCGTCCCCCAACCCAACCTTAAGGTTTTCCGCCATGCCCTTTTCCAGCGAAATGGGAACGGGCTCGGTGTCTTGGGCGACCCTCCCCTGCCAGTTTCCCGCAATGATCTTCTCGGTGCCGGTCAGCGTCGAACGATAAGTGGAACGATACTCGCGGCGCAGCACCCAGGGCGGAATGTTCGCTTCCCGATCCGCGCGCAGTTCCTGAACCGTTCGCCCGTTGACCGAACTCAGGCGCATGGTCACGATGGGCACTTCGCCCTTGAGCGCAACCCCATGCGAGCGCAGCAGGTCGGCGATACCCGTTCGCTGCCCCCGCTGTACGTCGAAAAGCACCAGATTCGGTTCGCCGCCGGCCGTGCGCAGGGTCACCTGCGTCACCAGCATGTTTTGCACGCCGTAAAGCGTCACCAGCAGAAACGTTCCAAGCCCGATCGCGAGCGTAACTGCCGCCGTCTGATTGTTGGGACGATAGAGATTCGCCAGTCCTTGGCGCCAGGGAAACGACAAAAGCCGGGGCGCGATGCGGCGCAGGAGCGCAGAACCGGCCCGGGCGACGAAATAAAGCATCCCGAACACACCCAGCACACCCAAAGTAAACCACAAGCCGAGAAGCGTTCCTGCAGTGCTCTCGGCGGCAAACCACCAGATGGCGGCGACGATCAGTAAGTATAGCAGCCAGACCCAAGGATCCCGCGCGGGCCGGTCGTTATCAAAGGAGGCGCGCAACGCACTCAACGGCGAGATGCGCCGCAGCGGAAGCAGTGGAATCATGGCGAACAATAGCGCCGTCCCCACGCCAACCGCCAAGCCCACGCCGATGCCCGCAGGCGACAATCCCGCCATCGTGGTCACCGGCACAAAATCTCTGAGCGCGTAGGGTAGCGCCTGTTGCCCGGCGCCCCCCAACGCAACGCCGATAAGCGAGCAAACCAAGGCGAGCCCGAGCAATTGAATCGAGTAAACCGCAACCGTTGCGCCAGGCGCGGCGCCCAGGCAGCGCAACAGCGCCACCGAGCGCGCCTTATCTTTAGCGTAGACATGGGCGATGCTGGCGACCCCCACGCCCGCAAGCAAAACCGCGATGAACACCGCGAGCTGAAGATAGCGCGAGAGGTTTTCCATCGTTGCGGCGATGGAGGCGGTGCGCCGGCTCACGGTGTCGGCTTCCAGATAAAGACTCTGAAGCTGCGGCGTAAGTTCCGCAACCATGGCGTCGACCCGGACCTTGGGATCGAGCTTGAAGAAAACCCGGTAGCGCACCAGGCTGCCCTTTTGGATCAATTGAGTGCGATCGAGATAGCCCAGCGGGATGTAGATGCGCGGGCTGATGGCGGAAAAAGCCACCGTTTCCCCGGGAATTTTGCGCAGCCGGCCGGCAATGCGAAATTCGTGCTCGCCGAGTCGGACAACGTCGCCCACATCGGCGTTGAATTGCAACATGACGTTTTCATCGACCAGCGCATTGGCGCCGTCGTGGAAGCCGGCCATCGCCCCGGCGGGCTCCGTTTCCAGCGCCCCGTAGTAAGGAAAATTGCCGCCGATGGCGCGCACCTGGACCAGCCTCGAGTCGCCGCTGCCGGGGAAAAAGGCCATGGAAGTAAAACCGATCTGGCGCGACTGATCGCCGCCGATGGATGCGATCAAAGCTTCGGCTGCCGGCGAAAACGGTTGGCGACCCGCGATCGCAAGATCGGCCCCCAATAGGCCTTTGGACTGGGCCTGCACGCTCGCCTGCAGGTTTTCTCGGAAGGAATAAGCGACGACCACCGAGGCCACCGCCAAAACGACGCAGGTCATGGAAAAAAACAACGGTCTGAGACCGCGCCGGCCGTCTCGCAACGCCATGCGCCAGACCCACAGTTTGCCAAAGCCCATGATCATGATTGTCGATTCCAGTTTTCGCGTCGAAAATCTCTCGGATTCGGATATTCCTCGCGCCAAGTGCGCCAAGCATAGGGGTTGAGGTGAAGGTTGAGGGTTAGAGGATCCTGTGCCTTAACCCAAGCCTTAGCCTTATCCTCTCCCCCTTTGCGGCCTTTGCGAGCTTTGCGCGAGATACTCCGGTGTTTGATTGCGCCTCTGCCGCGCTCGCGACTTGCGCGATCAACCTTCGGCGGCGGCCAGACCTCGCGCAACTTTGTCGGAGGCAAGTCTGCCGGCGCGCAAACTGATCACCCGGCTCGCCTGTTCGGTCAGCTCGGCATCGTGGGTGACCAGGATCAAAGTCGTCCCGCTGGTCTCATTCAGATCGAAGATCAGCTTGACGATGCCCGCCGCCGTTTCCGCGTCTAGATTGCCCGTGGGCTCGTCGGCAAAGAGAATTTTCGGCCGGTTCATAAACGCCCGCGCGATAGCCACCCGCTGCTGCTCGCCGCCGGAAAGTTGCGCCGGGTAATGATAGAGGCGGCTGCTCAGACCCACCCGCCCCAGGAATTCGAGGGCGCGCCCGCGCACGAGTTTTTCCCCGGCGATTTCCGCCGGCACCATGACGTTTTCCAGCGCCGTGAGCGACGGCAGCAACTGAAAACTCTGAAAGATGAAACCGATCGATTGATTGCGGATCCGCGACAGTTCCTCCTCGCCGGCCGCTTGCAGCGCGACGCCGTCGAAGACCACCGAACCGCCGCTCGGGCGCTCCAGTCCGGCGCAGATCGCGATCAGCGTGGTCTTGCCGCTGCCCGACGGGCCAACGATGGCGCAGGTGCTGCCTTGCTCCACCGAAAACGAGACATCGCTCAAAACATGGACGACATCGTCTCCGGTCTTAAATTCCTTGCTTAAATGCTCTACGGTCAATATGGAGTTTTGTTTCATGGTTGTACGAGGGAAATGGAAGCGAGCTTTCGCATGAAAGATGTCAATCAACGGCGCAAGGTCAAATGCAACAACTGTAGAATTTTTGCGATACCGACTCAACTGCGCAGCCCATCGAAGATCATTGGACGGCTGTTTTTCTTGGCGACGCTGTGGATTTTTGCCGCCGCGGCAACGCCCGCGCCCAAAGTGATCCTATTTCTGGGCGACAGCATCACCTCGGGTTTCGGGCTCGACCCCGAGCAAGCCTTTCCCGCCCTCATCGAGGACAAAATTGAAGCGCGGCGCTGGCCCTTCCGCGTGATCAACGCGGGCCAGAGCGGCGACACTAGCGCCGGCGGCTTGAGCCGCATGGACTGGCTGCTTAAAAACCGGGTCGATGTGCTCGTTTTGGAGCTCGGCGGCAACGACGGCCTGCGCGGACTGCCGGCCGAAACGACCCGCAAAAATCTTCAAGCGATCATTGACCGCACCCGAGAGAAGTATCCGGAAGTGAAAATAATTCTCGCCGGCATGAAGGTCCCGCCCAACATGGGTCGTGACTACGGCAAACAGTTCGAAGCGATCTTTCCGGAGCTGGCGAAAAAAAACCAAGCCGCGCTCATCCCCTTCGTCCTCGAAGGCGTCGGCGGGGTGCGCGAGCTCAATCTTCCCGACGGCATCCACCCCACCGCCAAAGGGCACGAAATCATCGCTGCCAACATATGGAAAGTGCTGGAGCCGGTGCTGCGAAACCTGAGCAAGTGACAAATCGCGTTTCTTGGCGGCGCCTTGAAGCCAGTTTTTCTCAAGAAGCCGCTCAAGCCTTCACCAACACCCGCGCCCTGATATTGGTTTAGTTTGAGCTCGTTTCGAAACGCACCGCGGGGAAAGAATCCTCGCATCCGCTCGCAATGACAACAAAGGACGGATTTGTCATCTCGAACGAAGTGAGAGATCTTTCCCTAATAGAACCCCTGCTCGCACCCTGCTTCGCTTGACACCATCCGCCCGACTGAACGATAGTTCAGGCAATGTTTCACA
>CAZILB010000017.1:0-2163 GCA_964539925.1 uncultured Syntrophobacter sp.
TCCAGGTCGACCAAGATCGTGTTGGCAACCGTCGCGGCGATCCTGCCAATGAGGTCCCGGCTCGACCCAATACCGTCGGCGACGATCAGAATTTGCAGCGAGCTGCTTACATCTCTTAAATTGAAGACGGTCTCAGCCAAGTCCATCTCGCTGCCCGTAGAAACGATCACGGCCGCGTCAAACATTTCTCGCCGCGCTCGATCGACGGCCGCGCTACCCTCGCCGGCTTTGTTTACGACACAGCCGGCGGAGCCAAGACGCTTTTCCACCGACGCACAATGGTCCGCGCAAACCAGCAAAATTTTTTTCGCTGACCCCGGCACGCTGACCCCGGAACAAACATGGCGCCAATCGCGCAAGTGGACACCCGAGCGTCCTTAATGTGTCGCCGCGGGCGCAACCATGGTCAAAGCGTTCGCTTTGTTTGCTCGGCGACGCCTAAATTGGCCCGAGCAAGTCGGATGCCATCTCGAGGCATGACCGACGCCGGCGCTCTAAGTAGTGCGACTTGCTGAAGGATTACTGATCAGAGGCGTGGGAGGGAAAGTCCATGGGCGTGTGCAGAAAATCGCATCTATACCAGGCTCGCGGGTGGATACTTCACACCGCAAAGCGCAGCAACCGCGGAGTCAAAAAAATTACCGAGCAAAGGGGGGAAAGTCTTCGCGCTCGGCGAGCAGCTCAACAAAGCCCTTGCGCGGGTTCTACAATAGCCGGTGCTTTTTGAGTTTGTCGTAGAGGGCGCGGCGGCTGATGCCGAGTTTGCCGGCAGCCTCTTTCTTGTTCCCTCTGGTGAACGCCAAAGTCATTTGGATGAATTCCTTTTCCACGGCATTCAGGGTCATGCCGGCATGAATGGGAAAATTTTGCGTTGCGCTAGTCCCGTCCGCCGATTGAATTCTCAACGGCAGAAGGTCGGCTGTCAGTTCTTCACCCCTGGCCATTAACACCGCCCGTTGAATCACGTTGCGCAACTCGCGGACGTTTCCCGGCCACGGGTAATTCCTGAGACAATGCCAGGCCTCGGGCGCCACCGACTGGAGGTCTTTATTATAGACGGCGTTGAAATGAGGAACAAAGTGGTTGGTCAAAAGCGTCACGCTGCCCGGACGCTCTCTAAGCGGCGGCACATGGATATGAAAGACCTCAAGTCGATAGAACAGGTCCTCTCTGAATTTCTTTTGTTTGACCAGCTCTTCGAGGTTTTCATTGGTGACCGCGACGACCCTGACATCGGCGCAAATATCGCGCTCGCCGCCGACTCGGCGAAAAGTCTTGGTTTCCAGGACGCGCAGCAACGTGACCTGGGCTTTGTCATTGATCGTGCTGATTTCGTCAAGGCATATGGTGCCGCGATGGGCTTCCTCGAAACGCCCCTTGGTGCTTTCGATAGCGCTTGTGTAAGCGCCGCGCTCATGGCCGAACAGTTCGCTCGCGATCAACTCGGACGGCATGGCTCCGGTGTTGACGACCACGTACGGACCGCCGGCGCGCCTGCTTCTTTTGTGGATGGCGGCGGCGACCATGTCTTTGCCAGTGCCGGTTTCGCCGGTGACCAGCACCGAAATGTCCTCCGACGCCGCCTCAAGTATCCGTTGAAAGACCTGCCGCATCGGCAAGCTGATTCCCAGCATGCCCTCAAACTCCAGCGGAATCGGCGTCTCTCGACGGCCGCCGTAACCGCCGCGCGCGGATTGCTGTTGCAGCGCTTCCTTGACAATGCCGCAGATCTCGTTGTCATCCAGCGGTTGCGAGACCGTGCGGTGGGCGTAGGCCCGCAGTCGATCCAGTCGAAGCGAGCCGTTTCTCTGTGATGCGACCAGGATTATAAAGGTCTTGCTCGAATCTTTGGTCAGGAGATCGAGAAGCTCGAGACCCTCGGCCAGTTCAGTCCTGGATGCGGCGGCGTCCCAGATCAAGATCTCGTAGCTCTTGGTCTTGATCCGTTCCGCAGCCGCACTGATGAGCGGCGTGGACTCCACGGCGATCGCCTCGCCGGCGAACCTCTGATTTAACAAGTTGCGAATTT
The DNA here is from genome assembly GCA_964539925.1 of uncultured Syntrophobacter sp. Taxonomy (GTDB): domain Bacteria; phylum Desulfobacterota; class Binatia; order UBA9968; family UBA9968; genus DP-20. Next base: position 2,030 of record CAZILB010000017.1, read on the forward strand.
GATTCGTCTTTTCAACTATCAGGACGTTCGGCATAAGTAAGCCGGTTAACCTTTACCAAATCACCTCGGCCGGAGTCCAGCGCAAATTATTCACCCTGGCGAGGCGAGGATGGCACTGCTGCCGAAGCCTGCCG
>CAZILB010000017.1:2263-32937 GCA_964539925.1 uncultured Syntrophobacter sp.
GCGCAAATTATTCACCCTGGCGAGGCGAGGATGGCACTGCTGCCGAAGCCTGCCGGCGGCATCGGATTGGGTTGATCTGCCGTGCTGGGTCCGATGGAAATTCTAAACCCGGGCAAGAAACTACCATAGGGATGCAAATATTAAATCGCCGCCATCTTCGCCGCCAGCCAGCGCGCGGTACGCATAAGGCGCGCGTCGCCGTGACGCGGGCCGACAAGCTGCACCCCGATGGGCAGGCCGTTCGCACTTTGCAACAGCGGCAGGGTGATCGCGGGCATGCCGCACAAAGTCCAGAGCGTGCAAAAGGATGGATCGCCCGTGCTCGAAAGCCCCTTCGGCGCCGCGCCTGGCGCCGCCGGAGTAAGAATTGCGTCGTAGCGTTGTTCGAATAACTCGACGAAACTATCGTGGACCGGTTGAATGCGGCTCATCGCGCGTAAGTATTCGGCCGCCCGGACTTCGAGTCCGCGCTCGAGCTGCGCTCGCAGTTGTTGCGAGAGACGATCCCTCCCGCTCTTCCATTCGCGCTCAAGATTGTGTGCCATTTCCGCGGCCATGATCGTCTGGTGCCACTGCCAGGCGTCGATGGCCGACGGAAATAGCTCCACTTCCTCCACCTGACCGCCGAGGTTTTCGATCAGTTCGGCAAAGCCTTCCCTGGTGTCGTCGTCGACGCCGCCCCAGTGCGGCGTTTTGATGAAAGCGAACATCGGCGCCAAGGGCGGTTCCGCGGCGGCGACCTCGACGAACGGGACGCGCGCACGGGAGCGTGTGTCAGGATCGTTTTCGTCGTAGCCGACGAACTGTTCGCTGAGAAGCGCGACGTCGTCGATGGTACGCGCAAAGACACCCACATGATCGAGGGTGCGCGACAGCATCAGCGCGCCGTGGCGCGAGATCAGACCATGGGTCGGTTTGAAACCGATCGCGCCGCAGTAGGCCGCCGGTCGAATCGTCGAGCCGTTGGTCTGGCTGCCGATGGCGAGCGGCACCATGGTAGCGGCTACCGCCGCCGCCGAACCGCTCGATGAGCCCCCCGGGGTGTGTTCAGGACTGCGCGGATTGCGGGTCTTACCGGGATAAAAATATGCGAACTCGGTGGTCACGGTCTTGCCCATGATGACCGCGCCCGCCGCCCGCAGCCGGGAGACCGCCGTGGCGTCGCTTGCGGGCGTGCGGCCGCTGTAGAGCACCGAACCGCATTGCGTCGGCATATCCGCGGTGTCAAAGATATCCTTGACGCCGACCGGAACACCGTGCAGCGGTCCAATTGACCGGCCGCTCAGTCGCTCTTCGTCCGCCGCCCGTGCCTGCTGCAACGCGTACTCTGGATCGAGAAACGCCCACGCCTCGATCTCTCCGTCGACTTCGCCAATGCGCGCCAGGCAGGCCGCGACCAGTTGTTCCGAGCTGATAACACCCTCGCGGATCAGCCGCGCCGCCTCGGTGGCGGAAAGCAAGTGAAGATCTTCCAGTTCCATACAGCGTTTCGTACTTGGTTAAAATCGGTCCAGTCGTTTAAAACGTTTGGAACGGCTTGAACGAATTGAACCTTGTGAACTCCCCATAGTCATCGCCCATATACAACCTGCGGCAGCCAGAGCGCCATGCCCGGCCACAGGTACAGCAAGACCAGGCAGATGATAACAATGCCCATGAACGGCAACATCCCGGCAAAGATCTGGTTGAGCGTCACATGCCGCGGCGCGACACCCTTTAAGTAAAACGCCGCCATCGCTACCGGCGGGGATAGGAAGGCCGTCTGCAGGTTCAACGCCACCAGGATGCCGAAGAACAAGGGGTCGATGTCGAAATGCGGCAGCATGGGGATGAAAATCGGCATGAAGATGACGATGATCTCGGTCCACTCCAGCGGCCAGCCGAGAATGAAGATAATGAACTGGGCCAGGATCATGAACTGCAGCGGAGTCATGTCCAGCGAGAGCACCCATCTTTCGATAATCTCCTGTCCGCCGAGCAGTGCAAAGGCCGCCGAAAAGATCGCGGACCCGACAAACAGCCAGCAAACCATCGCGCTCGTCTTGGCCGTCAAAAAGGAGGATTCCTTGACGATGATCCCCAGTTCCTTGGCCGTGCTCAGGAGCGCCGCGCCGCGAGTTATGTTGCCAGACCCTACCGTGCTCCAATGGGCGGCAAAGCGATATGCCGCTGTCAGGATGATCCCGCCAAAGGCACCGAGCGCCGCTGCCTCCGCCGGCGTCGCCAGCCCGAAAACGATCGAACCCAACACCGCGAGAACCAGAGATGCCAGCGGGAATAAGGACGTAAGCAGCATCTTGAATATCTGAAGTCGTTCCCAATTCGAGAGCCCGTATACCAGACCGAGAGCGGCCAGGCCGATGCCGAGCATGATCCAGAACCAGCCGGGCGCCGGCAGCCGCTCTGCCTTGACTGGCGAGGGGGTTGCCGCCGGCGCTTCGGCCTCAGTGCTCGGTACGGGCGTTGGCGCGCCTTCAGCTTTTGTCTCTTCCGCGCCGGAGGGAAGGGAGAGTTCTGCGGCACCCTCGGTTGCGGGATCTTTGAGATCTGCTTCCGGCGGCGCCGGGGGCACGCCGATGAGGCCGGTTTCTTGTTCCAATAGCGTCCCTTCGGCAGCGATCTCCCCGCCTACTTCGATGAGTCCGGACGCATCGTATTCCACCGCCGGTGCGGTCGCGGATTGATAGGCGACGGCAAGCATCGTAGCGATGAACAGCGCGGGGATTAAGACGATGAACAACTGGGCGCAAACAGTGCGCCTTGGAACGCCGGTGCCGCCGGCGACGGCTCCGCACAGGGCGATCAATGGATTTCTCGCGTGGCGCGCCAGCGCCACGGCGTGAGGCGGCAGGTCGACCCGCTGCTCGCTTTCGGGCAGCGGCGGCATAAGCCGGGGTTTCCACTTGGCGAGCAAGACCACGTAAGCAACGTAGAGCCCGGCCAATATCATTCCCGGAATCAGGGCGCCGGCGTAAAGTTGCACGACCGACACACCGGCAGTCGCGCCATAGACGATCAGCAGAATCGAGGGCGGGATCATGATGCCCAGGCAACCCCCCGCAGTGATCGCCCCGGCCGAAACCTGGACGTTGTAACCGGCCCGCAGCATCGCCGGAAAAGCCAACAGTCCCATCAGGGTGACCACGGCGCCGACGATGCCGGTGGCGGTGGCGAAGACCGCGCAGGTGATGATCGTCGCCACCGCAAGCGACCCCGGGACGCGCGACATGGCGAGGTGCAAACTGTGAAACAAACGGTTGATCAGGGCCGCCCGCTCAACGACGTAACCCATGAATACGAACAGCGGAACCGCGATCAGCACGTCGTTGCTCATGACGCCGTAAGCGCGCTGCACCATGAGGTTGAGAACCTGATGGCCTGCGGCCGCCGGGTCCACGCCGCGGTAGGCAAGCCAGGCGAAAAACACCCCCATGCCCATAAGGGTAAAAGCCGTCGGAAAACCGAGCATGATGGCCACCACGATCAGGGCGAGCATGATCAGACCCAAATGGCCGTCGGTCAAACTACCCCAGGGAGTGAGCGCAACCACCGGAACGACGATAATCGCCATCAGCGAAAACCCGAACCAGAGTTCCTTGCGCAGCCGCCTCATTTTGCGGACTCCCGCTGGGTGATGATCTCGTCAAGTTTACGGAGGTCTTCGTCCTTGACGTGGACCATCTCCTTGAGTTCCTCGACATCCACTTCCTCTACGTCCTCTTCGCGCGCGGGCCATTGGCCTCGCTTGATACAGATGATACAGCGGATGATCTCGACCACGCCCTGCATCAGCAGAAATGCCCCGGCAACAGGAATGACGGTTTTGAACGGATAAATGGGCGGCCCCTCGTACATCACGCTGGAGCGCTCGCGGATCGACCAGGACTCGGCGGCGTAATAATACCCGGCCCAGACCAGCGCGATCACTCCGGGAAGGAAAAATACGACGTAAAGCGTCAAGTCGATCGTCGCCTGGGTGCGTGGTCTGAAATAACCGTAGATCACGTCGCCGCGCACATGGGCATTCTGCGAAAGCGTATAGGCCCCGGCCATCATGAACAGCGTGCCGTACAGAATGATCATTGCGTCAAATGCCCAAGCGTGCGGGTTGTTGAGCACGTAGCGCGAAAACACTTCCCACGAGACCAGCAGCGTGAGCGCGACAATCAGCCAGGAGAACGCCTGGCCGACCCGGGTGCTGACTTTGTCGACGGCGTGGAGCAAGCGCTCGAGTTTCATGGATTTGACCGGCCAGTCAACAAAAGTCACTGCACAAGAGACGGCCGGCCATCAGCCCGGAGCCCCCCTCTTCTTATGTCCTCTTCCCAGTCGTCGGGGCGAGGAAGAGGGGCGCAACCGGCAAACGGCTGGCCGAACGGCGGGGATGTATCACGGAGTGGTTAGCTCTTCTTTGCCCCCGGCTTGGCGGCCGGGGCCGCCGCAGGCTTGGCCGGCCGCTTGGCAAAGTAATGGTTATAGGCCATGCGCGAGCCGACCTGGGTGTCGAGGTACCATTTCACCGCCCGCCCGGCGAACTGGCGTTGCGACTCGGCGATCTCCTTGAACTGCGGATTGTCCCCCGTCCTTTTCGCCAGGACCTGGTCGAAGATCTCGAGCTGCTTCTGCAGCACCGAGTCCGGCGTTCTGTAGAATCTCACTTTGTCTTTGGTCTGTAACTCGACGTAGTCCTTCGAATAGCGGTCGATCGCTTTCCACGACATATCGGCCGAGGCCGCTTCCACGGCGAACTCGATCAGCGCTTTCATCTTCGCCGGCAAGGCGTCGAACTTGGTCTTATTGAACATGATCTCGAACTGTTCGGCGTTCTGGTGATAGCTCTGCAGCATGCAGACTTTCGACACATCGGGAAAACCGAGAACCCGGTCGGACGTGGCATTGTTGAACTCGGCCGCATCGAGTAGCCCTCGGTCCATGGCCGGCACGATCTCGCCGCCGGGCAGCGCATTCACCGCCGCGCCCATGCCCTGAAACAGATCGATCGAGATGCCCACGGTGCGGAACTTGAGACCCTTGAAGTCGTCTGGCCTGGTGATCGGCTTCTTGAACCAGCCGAGCGGTTGTGTCGGCATCGGGCCGTAGGGAAACGAGACGACGTTGGCGCCGATCGACTTGTAGAGTTTTTCGAGCAGCTGCTTGCCCCCGCCGTACTTATGCCACGCTAGCAGCGTGTTGGCGTCCATGGCGAAAGCGGGACTCGACCCCCAGAGCGCCAGGGCGTTCTGCTTGCCGTAATGGTAGACGAGGACGCCGTGGCCACCGTCGAGCGTGCCTTTTGATACGGCGTCGAGGAGCTGAAAGGCCGGCACCACCGCGCCCGCAGGCAGCACCTCGATCTTGAGGTCACCACCGGTCATGTCGTTAACCTTTTTGGCGAAGTCGAGGGCGTACTCGTGGAAGATGTCCTTGGATGGCCAGGTGCTTTGCCAGCGCATGGTCATCGGTCCCTGGCCTTTCGCGATCATTGGAAAGCCGAGCACTGCCGCTCCCCCCGCGGCCATGGCGGCTTTAAGAACGTTTCGTCGGGACACTTTTTGCGGTCCCGGCTCCTGATCCTTTTTTTGCTCAGACATGGTTTGCCTCCTTTGGGCGACGTTTTGGAAAACCGAGCGATTTGCTTATATTACACTTCACGGAATGTCGTCAACGCGAAAAATCGGCAGAAAATTGCCCGGCTGCGTCGGTTGACACTGAGTTCCGTGCTCGGCTACGCTCTTCACTAACATGCCGCCACCAGAGCTAGTCCGCGCCTTGCGTGCCATCGTCGGCGAGCGCTACGTGCTGTTGGAGCCGGAAGACGCCGTCGTTTACGAGCAGGACGCCTCGATTTTTCAAGTCATGCCGGAGATCGTCGCATTGCCCGGCGATGTCGAACAAGTCGCCGCGGTAGTCAAGGCCGCAACAGAAGCCAACGTTCCCGTCGTGCCTCGGGGATCGGGCACCGGTCTGGCCGGCGGTGCTGTGGCCGCCGAAGGCGGCATTGTCTTGTCGCTGGCGAGGCTCAATCGCATTTTAAAGATCGACCTCGAAAACCAGGTTGCCGTGGTCGAGCCCGGCGTGATCAATGTCGAAGTGACCAAGGCCGTCGCTGAGAACGGATACTTCTACGCGCCGGACCCGAGCAGTCAGGCCGCCTGCTCCATCGGCGGCAACGTGGCGAACAATTCCGGCGGCCCGCACACCCTCGCCTACGGCGTGACCACCAATCACGTGCTCGGCCTCGAGGCGGTCCTGGATGGGGGCCGCACGGTCTGGCTCGGCGGCACAGTCCCGGACTCGCCGGGCTATGATCTCTGCGGTGTCTTCGTCGGCTCCGAAGGGACTATGGGCATCGTCACCAAGATCGTTGTGCGGCTCATGCGCCAGCGCGAGTCCGTCCGCACGCTGATCGCGATCTTCGATCAGATGGATGCCGCGACGCAAACCGTCGTTGATATCACCGCGGCCGGGATCATTCCCGCGGCACTGGAGATGATGGACCGCACGACCATAGAAGCGGTGGAGCGCGGCGCGCCGGTGGGTTTGCCGCGCGATGCCGAAGCGGTCTTGATCGTCGAGGTCGAGGGACTCTCGGAGCATACCGACCGGTCGATGAATCTGGCGCGCGATATCTGTAAAAACAACGGCGCCCGCGAGGTCCGACTCGCCGCGGACGAAGCCGAGCGCCAGCTCATCTGGAAGGGGCGCAAAGGCGCCTTCGGCGCCATGGGCGCCCTGGCGCCCAATTACTATGTCCAGGACGGCGTGGTGCCGCGCAGCAAGCTGCCCGAAATAATGCGCCGCATCGCTCAGATCAGCGAGCAGTTCAATCTGCGTATCGCCAACGTGTTTCACGCCGGCGACGGCAACCTGCATCCGAACATTCTTTTCGATATGCGCGCGGCCGGCGAGCTGGATCGCGTGATCGAAGCCGGCGCCGCCACCTTGCGCGCCTGCGTCGAGCTTGGGGGCAGCATCACCGGCGAGCATGGCGTGGGCTTGGAAAAGAAAGCCTACATCGGCCTGCTGTTCAACGAAGCGGATCTCGAGGCGATGGCGCGCGTGCGCCGCGCCTTTGATCCCAACCGCCGCTTCAATCCGGCAAAGCTTTTTCCTACGCCGGCGGGTTGCGGCGAGGTGCGTCTGCAGCCCGCCCAGATTCCGGCCGGGTTATGGATATGATCGTCGCTCGTATTCGTGGTTTGTGAACGAGCACGAAACCCGAGCACGGCTGGAGAACGGATGATCGTGGAGCGAAGCGGGGACATTTCGCAAGCCGCTCAGGGAGAGAAGGCGAGCGTACTGGACCTTCCCGAGCTTCACCAGTGCGTGCACTGCGGCCTCTGTTTGAATTACTGTCCGACCTATCGCGCGCTGCGCCTGGAACCGGAATCGCCGCGGGGGCGAATCCATCTGGTCAAAGCTGCCGCCGAGGGCCGCGTCGAGCTAAACCATCGCTTCAAGGAACATTTGTATCTTTGTCTCCTTTGCCGCGCCTGCGAGTCGGCCTGCCCCTCCGGAGTCCAATACGGCCGCATCGCCGAGGCGGCACGCGCCGAGCTTGGTCCGCCGGGCTCTCCTTGGGCGCGCGCGGTGCTCGACCTGCTGTTTACCCGCTTGCTCCCTTATCCCCGCCGGCTGCGCTTCGCGTTCAGGCTGCTCTGGCTCTATCAGCGAAGCGGCGCGCGGAAAATCTTGCGCGCTCTATTACCCGAGAAGCTGCGTCAAATGGACGCGCTGCTGCCAAGGATTCCGACACGATTTTCTTATCCCAAAACGGCGCTATTGCCGGCCATGGGGCCGCGCCGCGCCAAGGTCGCCATGCTCAACGGCTGTGTCATGCCGCTCATCTTCGGCGCGGTGAATGAAGCCACCTTGCGCGTGCTCAGGCGCAACGGCTGCGACATCGTGCCGGCGCAGGGACAAACCTGCTGCGGCGCCTTGAACCTGCACAACGGCGAGAGCACCGCCGCAAAAGCCATGGCGCGGCGCAATATTGACGCTTTTCTCGGCGCCGGCGCCGACGCGGTGATCGTCAACGCCGCCGGCTGCGGCGCGGCGATGAAAGAATACGGCCATTTATTGCGCGATGATCCAGATTATCGGGAAAAGGCGGAGCGCTTCAGCGCGCTGGTGAAAGACGCGGCCGAATTCCTCGCCGCCCTGGGCCTGGTCGGCGAACTTCAACCGCTGGAGATGACTGTAACCTACCAGGATCCCTGTCATTTGGCCCACGGCCAGCGGGTTCGCCAGCAACCGCGCGACCTGCTTCACGCGATACCGGGTTTGAAGCTCATCGAAATGGACGGCGCCGATCGCTGCTGCGGCAGCGCGGGTATTTACAATCTAACCCATGCCGAAATGTCTCAGCATTTGCTCCGGGAGAAAATGCATTCCATGGCGGCGACGCGCGCCGAAGCGGTCGTCGCGCCCAACCCGGGCTGCATGTTGCAACTCGCTTACGGCGCCCAGCAACACGGGCCCGACCTCAAGGTCTATCACTTGATGGACCTGCTCGATCGATCCTACGGCGAGGGGGGAGCATCGGCGCGGGAATGAATCTGAGCGTCGCACTGCTGAAAGATCGGCTGGTCTCGGCCCTCGGCGCAGATGGGGTCAGCGCCGACGCCGAACTTCTCGGCGCGCACGCCGTCGACGGCATGCGGGCCAAGCTGCTCTGCCGTCCCGCCTCCGCGGCCGAAGTCGCCGCGGCCCTTCGCATCTGTGCTGAGGCGCAGGCCATCGCCATTCCCTGGGGCGGCGGCACGGCGATGACACTCGGTAACGCGCCGCGCGGCGCGGACCTGATCTTTGATCTCAAAAAGCTCGACCGTGTGATCGAACATGACCCCGCCAACCTTACCGCGACGCTGCAATGCGGTATGACGCTTGGCGCCGCGCAAGCCGCACTCGAAATGCATAGGCAGTTCTTGCCCATCGACGCGCCTTTTCCCGAGCGCGCCACCGTCGGCGGCATCGTCGCCGCGAACTTGAACGGACCCCGCCGAAATTTCCACGGCGGCGCGCGCGATCTCGTCATCGGCATGAAAATCGCCCTCGCCAATGGCGAGCTCATTAAAACCGGCGGCAAGGTCGTGAAGAACGTCGCCGGCTACGATATGGGCAAACTGTTTGTCGGCTCGCTGGGCACCTTGGGCATCATCACCGAAATTACTTTCCGCTTGGCTCCCGCGCCCGAGAGCGCGGCCACCCTGATCGCTTCCGGCAGCCTCTCGCACCTACGGCAGTTCGCGGCAGAGCTGTCTCGTTCATCGTTATTGCCTGCGGCGGTCTGTCTCGCCAACGACCGAGAAAAACCGCTCTGGCGCGCTGCGGTTTGGTGCCAAGGCTTCGAGGAGACCGTCGCGCGCCAGCGGCGCGATTTGGCAAGCCTGGCGCGTCTTAGCGGCGCGGCGGCGGAACTTTTATCACTGGAAAAACACCATGAATTCTGGAGCACGCTGCGCGATTTCCCGCTGCAAGGAAATCGGCTGGTTTGCCGGGTTACTTTGCCGCGCGCGGCAATTTTTGCGTGCATTCAGAAATTTGCGACTTGGGGCGCACCCGCGATCGTGGCCGACGCGGCGGCGGGAACAGTCTGGCTTGCCTACGAGCCAAGACGGTCTGTCGCCGAAAAATTCCTCGAATTGGAAGCCTTCGCCAGCTCCGAGGGCGGCCACGCGGTGCTTTTTTCGGCGCCGGCCGACCTCAAGCGAGGAATCGCCGTATGGGGCCCGTCGCCGCCGGCCATCTCACTCATGCGCGAGATCAAGCGCCAGTTCGATCCCGACGACATTTTAAACCCAGGCCGGTTTATCGGTGGCATTTAGCTGCAATCGAGGGCCACCCGGTTCATAGAAGTTCGCAGATCGCGGATAGAAGATGCCGGTTCTCGATCTTCCATCTTCGATCCTCGATATCATCAGAACAGCCAAATCACCCATTCGCCGAGCAAATTATCGACACCGAAACCGGCGCTGCCGCGGACAGCGAAATAGACCGCGCCGGCGAGGAATACCAGGTTGTCGCGCAACCCGACTTCATGGGCGTGGTAGGATTGCCGATCGAAGGAACGAAAGTAATTCTGCGCCTTATCGTCCTTAAGCGCGGCCTTGACCACCGCGGCCATGGTCGGCAACACTTTGAGCCAGTGCCAATGCAACGCAAAAGTCGGCATGAGAAAGATGATGATCATTACGGCGCTCAGCGGCGTTTGTATTCCCGCCGCGAGGCCAAAGCCGCCCACGACCATCAGGAACGTCGCCACGAAGCCAAAAAAGGGGGCGCCTCTGGGAAATAGAATGCTCGCCGTATTAACCGGGTTAGGCCAGCGGCGCACGTTGCTCAAGCCGCTGATCAACATGCGCCAGCCGAGTACGACCCGAAAAAAGGCCTCGGCGAGCAGCACCATTGTCGAATGTTCCAAAGCCGTGTCCCCTCCAACCCGCGACGCTAGAATCAATGCGGCCGCACTATAATCAGGGGATTGTACGGCGTCAATTTGCCCGTAACTCTTCCCCGGCGACACCGAGCGGGCAGGAGTGCACGGACAACGGCCGATGGAATTGTCACCGGGGGGCTAAAAATGTCACAAAAATATCCATTTGGAATTGTTTCCGGTCGCGAATTTCTTTAATATGCGCAGGTTAGAGAAATATGGATTCTGGCACGGCGGTTGCTGTCGCTTCTTTGCATTCAGGAGGTGGCCATGACGAAGGTAGGCCGATGGGTGTTCCCGCTACTGGTGACCGTCACGCTATTGTCGCCCAACGGCGCAGGCGCCCGAGAGCGGGCGGAAATACCTTCCCCCTTTCCGGTTCTTGCCGGGCTTGAACCGGCCGTCGAATTTTGGAAGCGAATTTTTGCGGAATTCAGCTCCAGCCAACTGGTTTATTTTGATCCCCTCGACATGAGCAAAATTTACGAGGTCGTCGAAGTCGGGGAGGAGCAGCGCACCAGGGAATACATCGAGGAGGAAAGAGCGCGCGTGGCCGAGGCCCACGGCGTGGACGTCGAACGGGTCAAAGCCCAGCGCGGCATCAGGGAACGAACCGCCGCCGGTATCCAACGTTCCGGAAGATACCTGGCCCAGATTCAACAGATTTTTCGTGATCGCGGCTTGCCGGTCGAGTTGACCTACCTGCCCATTGTGGAATCTTCCTACGAGATCAACGCGCGCTCTTCGGTGGGCGCGCTGGGCGTCTGGCAGTTCATGCCGCGTACCGGAAGGGAATACATGCGGGTCGGCGCCGGCATCGACGAAAGAAGAGACCCGCTGGAATCCTCGCGCGCCGCCGCGTCTTACCTTCAACAAGCTTACGATAGACTCGGCAACTGGCCCCTCGCCATTACTTCGTACAACTTCGGCCAGGCCGGCATCGCCCGCGCCGTGGCGGAGGTCGGCTCGGATAATCTGGTCGACTTAATCGCAAAGTACGAACATCAGCGGTGGGGTTTTCCGCCCAAGCAGTTTTACGCCGAATTCCTCGCCGCCGTTGAAATCGGCACCAATGTCAAGCGCTACTTCCCGGGTCTCGAACTCGACCCCGCCGTAGAAATCAACGAGGTCGAAGTCTCCAACCGAAGCTCACTGGCGGCGGTAATCAAACGATCAGGGTTGAGCCGCGACGAATTTTTCGGCTGGAACCCGGCGCTCAGCCCGGCGACGCGCTTCGTACCCGCCGGTTATCGTATAAAGATGCCCGCCGATCGCAACGCGGAGCCGCTTGTCCTGGTGGCTCAAAGGTCCAATTCTGCTCCGGCGGCGCAACCGCGCATCGTTCATCACCGGGTGCGCCAGGGCGAGACGCTTTCCCACATCGCGCAACGCTACGGCGCCTCGGTTCAGCGCATCAAGCAAGAGAACAACCTGCGTCACGCTCATCTTCTCAGGGCCGGGACGACGATCCGTGTCCCGCAGATCTAACGTTAATCCGCGTGTAAGCTTTCAAAGCCGAGCCGACGTTCGTCGGCTCGGCTTTGGCGTTTAAGGGTCCTAACCGGAGTTTTAAACGCCGGCCACCGCACTCGCTGGAAATCTTGACCGGCCGCGTGCGTTGACAAATTTTCCACCAGCCGGATATAGTCGGCAGCGTGAATACCGTTGCATCTCCTCGCGAGCGTTCAATTCGGTCGGCACGCCGTATCTCGCTGGGCGCCCCGCGGGCCATTTTTCTGCTCGCGCAAGCGGCTGCGCCATAAACCACCGCAACCGAAGGGAGCAAAAGTATGGACGGCAAAGCGCTCGTTGACTCGGTAAAGAAAGAGATCATTGAACCCGGCATTCAACGGCTGATGGATAGCCAATACTTCGCCGAGCTGCGCCAGGGCAAGCTTTCAGTCAGGCGCATGCAGGGATGGGCAATCCAGCATTATCTTCATAACAAGGCGATCTTGAAATCCTTCGCCCTCGGCATGGTAAAAAACGCCCATGAACCGACGATGTTTGACTACTTCACCGAGCAATTCACCGAAGAGCAAACCCACCCGGATCTGGCGAAACGGTTCGGTCTCGCCCTCGGTCTCAAAGAAGAAGACTTCACCGAGGCGACGCAGATTTTCGAATGCCAGATTCATTCGGCGCGCACCGTTTATAACACCTTGATGGGCTACCCGCCGCAAAACCGCGCCTCTGCGCTCACCAGCGAGAGCATGGTCTGCCGCTACTCGGAGGAATTCTTGAATGCCGGCCGCAAACACTATGGCCTCAACGACCATGACCTGACGTTTTTCAGCGTGCACATGGTCGCCGATCAAGAGCACACCGCGCGCTCCGCCGATCTTATCGCCCGCCTGGTCAAGACGTCGCGCGAAGAGCGCCTGGTGCGCGAGAGCGCCCAGTACATGGTGCGCATCAAGCTCGGCAAGTTCGACGGCCTCTACCGCGAGTATACGTAGCCGGGGGCGGCTACGCCGTTCAAGGTTCAATGTTCCAGGTTCAAAGCTTGTCCTGAACGAAGGGAAGGAGCTTTTCACTCATTTTATAAGGCCCTTCGAAGCTCAGGATGAGTGACGGATGCCCCTTGAACTTTGAACGTTGAACCTTGAACGCTACGTGCTTTTCAGTGCCGTCGCTTCGATCTCCAGCAGATATTTCTCGCCGGCGAAGCCGTCGACGAAGCTGAATTCGATCTCCGGAATTTTGTGCCTGCCGGATTTCGCCAGAACTCGCCGCACGGCTTCAAGATCGTGCCCGCGTTGCACAAGAGCCGACAACTTTACAACCTTGCCCCAGTCACTCCGCGCCCGTGTTAAAGCGCCGTCGATCGTCGCGAGCACTTCCTCGGTTTGTTTTTCCAAAGTCGGGGCTTCAGAGGTAAATCCTGAGAAAAACAGCCAGCCGTCGCAGTCGAGATAGCATAGATAATTTCGCGCCGGCTCGAAATCGACGGGATTGCGCTCGGTGTTGGGATTAAGCGGCCGCAGCGCCAGCAACTCCAATCCGGCGGCACCATTCGAATCAAACCACTCTTGGGAAATGAAGCTCGAGCTTGCCGCCCTGCGCTTTCCCGTAAGAATCTTCGACCGCGCCGCCGTCGCCAGCGTGCGCGCCTCCCGATCTCGCCCCCACACGCGAATTCGCACGGTGTTTTCGAGTAAGAGGCGATGAGACTTAAGGGCGCCGTCGAATCGCTCGAACAACTCGCGGACGGCGCTCCCCGGCGCCGTCCCGGCGTTGTTGCCCTCGCCAATGATTTCGACAAACTCCCGGCTTTGCCAACTGAAGATTTTGGTTTTCATAAGGGCCGTACTTTAGCGCAAAGCCGCCCGCGTTGGAAAGACTCTTCCGGATCGCTGCCGAAAACACCCTGCTGGCGACTTGTCTTTCATTATCGGCACGGCTTAAATTAGACTCCTCCTTGAAAGGAATATTTTATGAACAATTCCAGCATCGGTTTTATCGGTCTCGGCATCATGGGCAAGCCCATGGCGCGCAACTTGTTGAAGGCCGGCTATTCGCTGGTTGTGTACAACCGCAGCCGCGGCGCGGTCGACGAACTCGCTCAGGAGGGAGCGCAGCCGGCGGCTAATTCAAAAGAAGTCGCCGAACGGAGCGAGATCGTCGTCACCATGCTGCCGGACTCGCCGGATGTTGAATTGGTGTACAGCGGAAATCAAGGAGTTTTTTCAGGAGTCAATCCCGGAAAGCTGCTGATCGACATGTCAAGCATTTCCCCGGTCGTCGCGCGCAAGCTCGCCGCCGAGGCCGAGAAGCGCGGCTGCGACATGCTCGATGCTCCGGTGAGCGGCGGCGAAGCGGGAGCCATCGGCGCGACTCTATCAATTATGATCGGCGGCAAGGCGGCAGCCGTCGAGCGCGCCATGCCGATCTTTCAAGCGCTCGGCAAAAACCTCGTCCACGTCGGCGACGCCGGCGCCGGCCAGGTGACAAAGGCGGCCAATCAGATGGTCGTCGGCACGACCATTGCCATCGTCGGCGAAGCTCTGGTGCTCGCGGCAAAGGCTGGAGTAGATCCGGCAAAAGTCCGCCAAGCTCTGCTCGGGGGGTTCGCCCAGTCGAAAATCCTCGAAGCCCACGGCCAAAAGATGCTCGACCGAAACTTCAAACCCGGCTTTCGCATCCGCCTGCACGAAAAAGACATGAAGATCGCGCTGGCCACGGGTTCCGAATACGGTGTGCCGCTGATGGTCACCGGGGTTGTCGGCCAAATGATGACCGCGATGAAGGGTATGGGCAACGGCGATCTGGATCACTCGGGACTCGTGAAGTTTGTCGAAGGATTGGCGAAACAGGAGCTTGGGGAAAAGTGAGTTAGCGATTAGTGAGTTAGTGAGCTAGTCAGCGCGTTTGTTGAGTTGTTGCGAGATCATTCGGTTCAGCATCTTTAGAATTTCTTCCAAAGCGGATCGACGGGCCGCAAAAACTGCGCCATCGATCAGCTGCAAATCTCGGCACTTCAGATAGCAGTCCAGAGTTTCCGTTGTCGAACCGCGAGCGACAATCAAGTAATGGGTATATTCCTTTCCAGTCCGTCTGCCGAAGCCCTCTGCGATATTGGCGCTCAGCGAACTCGCAGACCGCAAAAGTTGGTTCGCGATCACCCGTGCGGCCATGCTTGGAGTGAAAGTTTCGATGTCTCGAACCGCGTCAAGAAACAACTGATGCGCCTTTTGCCAGACGATGAGATCTTCGAAGCTTCGTATCTCCCCCACAAACTAACTCACTAATTCACTAACTCACTTCCCACTAATTCACTAACCCCTACGGCTTCCACCCCGCCTTGTTCAGTTGCCGATCGGCCTCCAGGGCAAAACTGAAATCGTAGGCTTTATTGATTGCGACCGCCTCCTTGGCATTTAAAACTTGACGGATGATATCGAGATCATTTCTCTGCGTTTCATCGTCGACAACGCCGTTTCGGGTAAAGGTGCCGATTAGGTCGTCATAAACGCGGCCGGCCTGCTGTCGGGTAACGCCGGAGAATTTGACAAGCGCTGAAACCGTCCCCTCCTTGTCTTCGCGCATATAACGAAGCGTTTTGATGGCTGCGCGCACGAACCCCCCGATCATCTTGGGGTTTTCTTTGATAAGCTTGTCCGTCGTTGCAAGCGTTCCCCACGAGTTCTTCACCTCGTTGCCGAAAAAGAACATCTCCTTCATACCTTTATCGAGACCGACATAACGCTGCTCGACACTCAGCACAGCGGCATCCATAGCCCCGGCGAGCAAAGCCGGCAACTGGTTTCCCTGTCCGGTATCGAGATAAACCACATCTTTATTTCCGTCCAGCCCGTGCTTGGCAAGGATCTGTCGCAGCATGAAGGTGGCAATCGCGGCGACCCCCGTGGTGGCGATTCTCTTCCCCCTCAAATCTTTTGGACTGGTAAGGTCCGGCCGCGCCAGCAGCCACTGGAGAACTCGGTCATTGGTCGCCAGCACCACCTTCAGCGGAGCACCGGCTCTCGCGATGCTCACCAGCGCGCTCGATCCCGCGCCGGTAAACGCAACGTCGCCCCCAAGCATGGCTTGAATACTCGTTGTCGGGGCAATGTAGATAACCCTGAGATCGATCCCCTCCTCTTTCATATAGCCCCGTTCCTGAGCCAGCGGATAGATCACCATCTGAAAGCTTTTTGCCGGAATCGCCATATTGACGACCTGAAGCGATTGGCCATGGGCCGGTAAAAGATTGAACAATGTTAAGCTCAAAGAAAAGGTGATAGCGAAGAGGACATTGGTCTTTGTCCAGTATTGGGTCGCCCGCGGCGGCTTCATAAAAAATCCTCCCGGAATTTGCGTCACTCGTATTTCACTCGCAAAAGCGTGTGTCGCAATTCGGAAAAGTACCGGAATGTCATCCTGAGCGCCAGCGAAGGATCTGCTTGGAGCATCTGCGTTTCTCACAGGTCACAGAAAAGCAGATTCTTCGCCTGCGGCTCGGGGACAGTCCCCCTTCCTCAGGGGACTGTCCCCTTGGGCGGCCTGGGATTCAATCTTCAAGCGCGAAAGGATCAACGGAACGCTCAGCGATAACGATAATTTTTGACATAGGTTCAGTTCAACGGATAGAGCTTCTTCGGATTGTCGAACAAAATTTTGTCGGTCAGCGCCCGGGGAATATCTTCGCGGGCGCGCATGGCGGCGACCAACTGCCGTTCTTCGGAAGGATCTTGATGGCCGTAGTCGGAGCCGATGACCAGGTGATCCTCGCCCGTATACTGCGCGATATAGTTTACGTCCTCGTCCGCTTCGCAGGCGACGAAGATCCGGTACTCGCGGAACATGTCGATGTCGGAGGAGAACTTCCACTTCTCTTTGAAGAGGCGTTTGAGAATGTGCAGCAGAAACGGCACCCAGCCGGCCGATGCCTCGATAAAACCAAACTTCAGCTTGGGAAACTGTTCCGGAATCCTGTTGGCGATGATGTCGCGGAAGGCGAGCAGCGGCTGCACCCGGCTGTGGCCAAAGGTATGATTCCTCTCGACATCGAACAGACTCAAGAACAGCGGGCAGCCGGCCCCGGTGTGGATGAGGATTGGCAGCTCCAAATCATTGGCGGCCTGGTAAACCGGAAAGAGATAGGGATTATCCAGCGTCCAGCTGCCCTCGATGCCGCGGAAGAAAACGCCCACGGCGCCGTTGTCCTTGGCCCATTTCAATTCTTTAATGGATTCCTCGACGGACTTGAGCGGCGGGATCACGACCCATCTCATGCGGCCGTTCGATTTGGCGCAGGCCTGGGCGAGAAAACGGTTGTACGCCCGGCAGAGCGCCACTTCGAGCGCGGTATCGTCGGTCAGATAAATCAAAAACAACGTCGGAAAAACCACCTGGGTATCGACGCCAAGCTTGTCCATGTCCTTAAGGCGCCCTAGTATATCGGTCATCTCCCGGTAGGCAAGATGGATATCGCCCCTGGACGATTCCAACTTCGAAGCCGACGGAGTAATCAAGCGAAAACTGCCTTTGCCGTTCGGCCGGGGAAAAATATTACCGTCGATTAACCAGAAAGCGTTGCGCGGCCCGTACAGCGTGTCCTCCGGCCCCTTCAGCATCACCGGTCGCCGCGGGTACATCTCCTTGTCCATCATCGCCCACATCGCTTCGCCTTCCGAAATATGCGTATCCGCATCGATGATCCCAGGCATATCGAACCTCCTTAGTTCTCGAAACCTTTTTTATCCTTTATTACTCTCGCAAGATTTCCAACCGGTCCACTTAGAGCTATAGCAAAACTGCCGGTCGCTGCGCCAGCAGCGGCGGACCCGCAGGCCGTAAAAAAACGCGTCAAGATATTGTTTTCCGCAAAGCATGCTTTTTCGTTACGGAGAAGCGCGGAATTTCATGTCCCTTGAACCCTACGCCCCTCGATACGGCTCCTTTGGAGCCTACTCGGGGAATCGGATTACACGACGAAACCTCCCGAACAGGACTTTCTGAATTCGTGTGTTTCGCTAAGGGCCCTTGAAAGCCCGTTTGGGAAAGTCGGCATCCCATTCCGTGTCCCCGAGTAGCGACTCTTAGAGTCGCGTAGGGAGGGGGGCTTCGTTCGCCATCTAACCTTTCAGCGCGCCGCCGACGATCCAGTCACCGGCGATCCGCCGCGCGTCGGCCTCTTGCTCCGGCGCCGTTTGCGCGAGCAGCTTCTCGAAATGTTCGAAGTCTACCTTCAGCGTTTCGTCCATGCAGACGATATATTCATCAAATATTTTCCCCGCTAAAGCGGGCGTGTGGCCGAACTGTTGCTGCAGGATGCGCAGCGCATCTCGGCGGTGGAATTTGAAGTAACGTACTCCTTCGCTGTGCGCCGCGAGAAACTTCGCGCAGTCGCTTTCCCGTTCGCGCCAAAACTTCTCCGTCGTCTCGATGGAAATCGGCAGCGGATCGTCCACCACGTCGGGCCATTCCTTGATTCGGCGAAAGCCTCGCGCTTCGGCGATAAACCCGAAGGGCCGCGGCAAGAGCGCCGCCTGGGCTTTGCCGTCGACCAGCATGTCGAAGGCGTGCTGATCGCCGGCCGGAAGCTCCAGCGTAAGATCGCTCCCCATTCGGAGTTTCGCCAATTTCTCGAAGGTTGCGGCGATGGGCGCGCGGCGCGACGGTTCTTCGCGGCAGACCACGATTTTGCCTTTGAGGTCCGCCAACGTGCCGATCGTCGGCGCCGCAATCAGGTAATACGGACAGCTATTCATGACGCAGCCGAGTATGCGCGTCGATCGTGAAGCGAAAAAATGTTGCAGCGAAGCCCGGCCCACCAATAACGAGATCTGCGCCGAGCCGTCGCCCAGTTTGCGGTAACGCTCTTCCGTTCCCTGGACATGCTGCCAGGAAACCTCCAGCCCATGGTTTTGAAAAATCCCCTTTTCGATGGACAAATAGCCGCTCGGGTCGCGCGCGAAGTCCCTGCCTGCGCCTTCGAGGTGGCCGTACATGACGGTGAGCTTGGTCAAACTCATGGATGATCTCCTTTCGCCGATCCGCCCCGTTCTTTTCTATAGTACGGCCCGCTTCCGCTGACAAATCGCAAAGAGCTCGGTCGCAACCCAAAACGGCGTGCGCATTCTTGACAGCCAAGCCAAGACGGGAATAGAGTCCGGCCAGTCGCAGCCGTTCAATGTCAACCATCTATATATAGGGAGGTTTTATGCAGCTACTCGATGTCTTCGAAATGGCCAAAGGCAGAAAGAAGGGGCAGCGGCGTATCGATCTATTCCGCCGCGAGAACCTCGAGACCTGGATTTTGACTTTTCCTCCAGGCGACGTGCAGAAAATGCACAGCCATCCGTCGGATCGCACTTACTACGTGCTCACCGGCCGGGGGGTCGTGAAGGGACTGAACGAATCCCACGAAATAAAGCAGGGCCAGATCATCAGCATCCCCGCCCATGAATACTATGAAGGATCGAACCCCTACGACGAACCGATGATCCTGCTCGGCAACAGCCACAAGGCAACCGCGGAAGACCTCGCCAAAGCCGGCGGCCAACGAAATGAAATCGATGAACAGACCGGCAAGCGCGTCATCTTTCAGCATGGCGGGGGCCGGGACATGGGAGTGCTGGCAGACTAGGTTAACCAACACGACAACGTTTCCACCTGATTCAAAAGGTCCGGTCGAGCCACCCTTGACCGGACCTATTGGTATGGCGGCCTTTTTTTCTGCGCCACCCCCACCGCCCCCTCACTTAGTTATTTTTCTCAAGTGTGGTATTCTCAGCGTCACAGTTCCATGAGTGAAAACTCCATCCCGTCCGAGCCACCACCGATCCCGTGGTTATCCGCTCGGCGGTTAATTTTCGTCAATAAGAGGCGGCTCAAAATCTGCCTCGGCTGGCTGCTGTTTTTGCTGATCGCGGCCGCGGCGGTATTTGCCGAGATTCAGACATCGCTCCTGCAATCCTGGTTTTTCACCAGCACCAATCAGCGTCTCTACTACAGCATGGCCGAAGGACCCAGCAGCGAGATAATATTCCCACGCTCCGGACCTTTCGACGAGCGGCGCGGCTATTCCAGGCTGGCGGCGCTGCAGTCGCGCTTGGAGTCTCAGGGATACCGGGTCGTTCACCAGGCACGCCAGTCGGAAACCATGCGTTCGTTTTTGCAACGCGGAATCTCGCCGCCCTATTGGGAACGGCCCGACACTGGCCTGGAGATACTCGGTGCTGACGGCGCGCCGCTGTTTCGCTACGCGCAGTCGGAGTTTCTCTTCGACAAGGTCGAGACGATCCCGCCGTTGTTGGTGAAAACATTGCTGTTTCTCGAGAACCGCGATCTCAACCGGCCGGCGACCTCATGGCAAAATCCGGTAATCGAGTGGGATCGAACTCTGAAGGCCGTCCTCTTATACATCGGCTCCAGGCTTTCATTATCGGTGCCGGTGCAAGGCGGTAGCACATTGGCGATTCAGCTGGAGAAATTTCGCCATTCGCCCCACGGCCGAACGGACACGCCGCTGGAAAAACTCCGCCAGGTGGTCGGAGCCAGCCTCAAGGCCTACCAGGAAGGGCCCAACACCCGCGCTTGGCGCGACCGCATCATCGTCGACTACTTCAATACGGTTCCCTTGGCGGCGGCGCCGGGTTACGGCGAGATTCACGGCCTCGGCGAAGGGCTTTACGCGTGGTTCGGCGCTTCCCTGCCCGGCGTCCTGGCGGCACTCAATTCGCCCCATCACAGCCCGGCCAAAGTTCGCGCCTTCAAGCAGGCGCTGGCGCTGCTGATCGCCGTGCGCGCCCCTTCGGTCTTTTTGGTCGAGGAGCGGGAATCTTTGGAGAAAAAAGTCGGGCAGTTTTCCCGGCTTCTGGCCCGCGCCGGGATCATCGATTGGGAATTCGCCGCGCAATTGCAGGACCACCCGCTCAAGTTTTTGCCTGCGGCGCCGCACGTGCCGCAGCCCTCGTCGGTTAGAAACAAAGCGGCCAACGCCATCCGCATCCACATGATGGACGCTCTTGGTGTGTCCAATCTTTACGACCTCAATCGCCTGCACCTGCAAGTCGACAGCACCATCGACGTCTCATTGCAAACGCGCATTACCGACTTTCTTAACAGCCTTGCGGACCCCAAAGTCGTCCAGACGCTGGGATTGCGCGGTGAGCGGCTGCTGCAAGACGCTGATCCGGGCAAAGTGGTCTATTCGTTTCTGCTCGTCGAAGCGACCTCCGCCGGCAATCTCGTGCGCGTCCAAGCGGATAATTTAAACGTGCCGTTCGATTTCAACCGCAGCGTCAAGCTCGAGCTCGGCAGCACGGCCAAACTGCGCACCTTGACGCATTATCTCGAAGTCGTCGCCGAGCTGCACAAGGAGCTGGCGGGTTTGGAGCGCAAGGAGCTAGTTCAAAGGTCCCAGAAGGCGCGCGATCCGATCAGCCGGTGGGCCGCCGAAACGCTGCTCGCCGGTCCGCAGGAGCTGCAAGCCTTTCTCGACAAGGCGATGGAAAGACGCTATTCAGCGAACCCGCAGGAAATCTTCTTTACCGGCGGCGGCCAGCATAATTTCAGCAACTTCGACAAGAACGAGGATGATAAGATTTTCGACGTGGGCGAGGCGTTCCGCCATTCGATCAATCTGGCGTTTATCCGCCTGATGCGCGACCTGGTTGCCTATCACCGCGCGCGGCTCGCCTACAATGCGGACGACGTCCTGACTAATCCCGCCAACCCGGCGCGGCGCACCCTGCTCCAGGAGATCGGCGACGACGAGTCCCGGGCGGCGCTACGCCGAGCCTATTTGAATTATTCCAGGCTGACGCCGGGAGAGATTGTCCAGCGGTTTGCGGGTAGCCGCGGGAATCGAGAAAAGCGTTTGGCCATTTTGTTTTTTGCCTGGCGTCTTGGCGCCGACGCCGATTCCCTTCGCGCCTGGTTGGAAAAGCACGGTGTCAAGACGGCCGATAGCGACGTCCCCAGGCTGTTTCGCGCCTATCAAAACCCGCGTCTCACCCTGACCGACTACGCTTATCTTCTTGCCGTACATCCGCTCGATCTATGGTGCGCCGGCGAGCTTCGCAATGAGCCCAATCTACCGTGGGAAAAGCTCGACGCGGCAAGCGGCGAAGCGCGCCGGGCGGGGGCGGCCTGGCTGTTCCACGAGCGCAACAAGCGCGCTCAGGATCTCCGATTGCGCATCCGCATCGAGAAAGACGCCTTTAACCGCATGACGCCTTACTGGCAACGTTTGGGATTTCCGTTTAAGACCATGGTGCCGTCCTTGGCAACCGCCATCGGCAGCTCGTCCGACCGGCCCGTGGCGTTGGCCGAGCTGGCCGGCATCCTGGTGAACGACGGCGTGCGCCGCCCGGCAACCAGTCTGGCCCGCGTCCACTTCGCGAGCGATACGCCCTACGAAACTGTTTTGGAGCGGACTGCCGACCACGGCGAGCAACCGCTCGCCGGCGAAGTTGCCCGCACCGTGCGCCGGGCCATGGCCGAAGTGGTCGAGCAAGGCACGGCGCGCCGCCTTGCCGGCGCCTTTCTGCTGCCCGATGGCAAGCGCGTCACCGTCGGCGGCAAAACCGGCTCGGGCGACAACCGCTTTCAAACCTTCGGCCGGGGCGGCGAGCTCATTTCCTCGCGCGCCACCAACCGCACCGCGACGTTTATTTTTTACATCGGCGAACGTTACTTCGGCGTGGTGACGGCCTACGTGCAGGGGCGCGAGGCCGAGAATTTCAGCTTCACCAGCGCCCTGCCGGTAACGTTGCTGAAGCTGCTCGCGCCGTCGATCATCGCCAGAATGGAAAACAAAAGCCTCGATCAACCGAAGCTACCGATGGCCAAGCCGGCAGCCGGCAAAGTAGAATTTAAGGTCCCGGCGGACGGCGACAAGATTGCCGCGCAGTCGCCGGTTAAAAGCCCATCGCTATCGCAAACCTCGGCCAACCCATGCCGCGCCCGGCGCGGCTAAGTGGCGCGCCGGTTGCCGAACAGTTGAATATGCAGGCGCGGCGTGAAGCGGTAGCCGTATTGCTTGCACAGCTCGACGATCCATTTGGCCTTGCGGCGCAGTGCTGCTTCCTTCGTGCCCTGGGGCATGATCAAGACGCGGGCGGGATCGACATGGGTCAGTTGCTCCAGCAGCTCGCCGATCTCGGCGAAATCTTCTTTCCGCTCGACCACAAATTTTAGCTGGTAGTCGTATTCGTCGAGATAGCGGCGAATGACGGGAATATTCAAACGGCGCGCTTCGTGCATCTTCGCGAATCGGCCGCCGGCTCTCTTCCAAGGCGTCGAGTTGGCCAGCTTGGGGCTCATCGACATAAGATCGCAGACGACCGGTTTATAAATCGTCGCCGCGGTTTCGATGGTGATATGATGACCGCGGTTTTTTAACTCCAGGGCCAGCGCGTCGATGTCGGACGCCAGCAACGGTTCGCCGCCGGTAATCACGGCATAACGGGCGCGATGTTTTTCCACCTCGCCGAGAATTTGCGCGAGATTCCGGTTCTTTCCTTCCGGCTTCCAGGAAGTGTACGGCGTGTCGCACCAGTCGCAGCGCAAATTGCACCCCGAAGTGCGTATAAAGACCGAGGGCATGCCCACAAGCCGTCCCTCGCCCTGTATGGAATAAAAGATTTCGCTGATCCGCACCGGGCCAACCTATCAAAGCAGCGGCGCTTGTTGAAGCCGCCCGGTTTAAACTTGATTCACCCACCGCGTGTGATACAGGTTGAAGGTTGGAACAACGAGTACGACCGCCCAACTGTAGCGTCGCCGGAAAACATAGCGCCTTATGACGCCGGATAAAGAAGCCTTGCTTGCCGAAGAGCGCAGGTTGCGCCGGCTCTGCCGCGCCATGGACGTCGCCGCGGCGCTGCTCTGGCGGGTCAATCTCACTCTCGAAGAAGCGCAGGACGTGGTCCAACACGCCAAGCATACGGCGCTGCAATTGTTTCCCGGCACAGAAGCAACCTTTGATTTGATCTACGGCTCGCGCTTTCGCCGCATCCTCACGGAGAAATACCGTTTAGCATAGGCCTGGTCATGGGCGAACAATTCATTCACATCCGCGGCGCCAAGCAGAACAACCTCAAGAATCTCGACATAAATATTCCTCTGAACGCGCTCACCGTCGTCACCGGCGTGAGCGGTTCGGGAAAGTCCACCTTGGCCTTCGATATTCTCTACGCCGAAGGCCAGCGCCGCTACGTCGAGAGTTTTTCGGCTTACGCCCGCCAGTTCCTCGACCGCATGGACAAACCCGACGTGGAGAGCATCGAGGGCATCCCGCCGACCATCGCCATCGATCAGAGCCGGCCGGTTCGCACTTCCCGCTCGACTGTCGGCACCATGACCGAGCTGCACGACCATTTCAAATTGCTGTTCTCGAAGATCGGCGTACTCCATTGCCGCGGCTGCGGGCGGCTGGTCGAACGCGACACGGCGCAGTCGGTCTATGCCAAGCTCAGCGCGTTGGCCGAAGGTATGCCCGTCGCTCTGGCGTTTCCTTTAACGGCTTCATCGGTCGCCTGGGATGAAGTGCGAAACGGCCTGCGTCAGGCGGGTTTTCATCGCTTGTTGCTTGACGGAGCGGTGCGTGAGCTCGCCGATTTCGCCAAGGCGCCCGCCGACGGCGAGCCGCTTCAAGTCGTCGTCGATCGCTTCGTGCTGCGCGCCCAAAACAAAAAGCGCATCACCGATTCCCTGGAACAAGCTTTTCATTACGGCAAAGGCCGGATCAAACTTTACTTCCCGCAGGAGAACTGGCGCTGCGAGCCGTTCAGCAATCACTTGCACTGTCCGCACTGCGATATTTCCTACCGCGATCCGGTGCCTAATCTGTTTTCCTTCAACAGCCCGCTCGGCGCCTGCGAGACCTGCCGGGGCTTCGGCCGGGTGATCGACATCGATCTCGATCTGGTGATTCCCGATCCGGGAAAATCGCTTAGTGACGGCGCCATCCGGCCGTGGATCAACCGCACCCGGCGCACGCGCCGTTTGTTGGATTTTTGCGAGCGTCATAAAGTTCCGACGAAAAAGCCCTGGGGCGATCTGACCGACAAACAGAAACAGCTCGTCATCGAGGGCGACGGCGAATACAAAGGCATTCGCGGCTGGTTTCGCCGTCTCGAACGCAAGAGCTACCGCATGCACGTGCGCGTGCTTCTGGCGCGCTACCGCGCCTATCTCATGTGTCCCGACTGCCGGGGGACACGGCTCAAGCCGGATGCCCTGAATTATCGCATCGACGGCAAGGACATCGCCGAAGTCAATGCCATGAGCGTAGGCGCCGCCCATGAGTTTTTTCAACGCCTCAAACCGGCGGGCGCCCTCGATCAGGTAGCCGGTCTCATCCTCGAGGAGATCCGCCGGCGGCTCGGCTATCTGGTCGGCGTCGGTCTGGAATATCTGACGCTTGACCGCCAGTCGCGCACGCTGTCAGGCGGCGAATTGGAGCGCGTCGATCTCACCACGGCCATCGGCTCGTCGCTGGTGAACACGCTTTACGTCCTCGACGAGCCGTCCATCGGCCTGCATCCGCGCGACAGCCGCCGGCTGGTGGAAATTCTCCACCGCCTGCGTGCCAATCAAAACACCGTGGTCGTCGTCGAGCATGATCCCGAGATCATCAAGGAATGCGATCACATTATCGACCTCGGACCCAAGGCCGGCGACCAGGGCGGCGAGGTGATGTTCGCCGGCAGCTACGAAGCGCTGTTAAAAGACGAGGATTCGCTCACCGCGGCGTATCTGAGCCAGCGCCGGGCCATTCCATTGCCCGCGCGCAACCGTCGGCCGCTCGCGCAGCGCGCGATCCGGATCAAAGGGGCGCGGGCGAATAATCTCAAAATGATCGACGTGGAAATTCCCCTCGGCATGCTGGTCTGCATCACCGGCGTATCGGGCTCCGGCAAATCGAGCCTGGTGGAAGACGTCATCCATCGCAACTTGAAGAAGCTCAAAGAGGCGCCCACCGCGGCCATCGTGGATTGCGATAAAATCGAAGGTGTCGACAAGATCTCTGAAGTCGTCCTGGTCGATCAATCGCCTGTGGGCACCACGCCGCGCTCCAATCCGGCAACCTACATGAAAGCGTTCGACGGGATACGCCGGCTGTTTGCCGCCGCCGATCTGTCGCGCCTGCGCGGTTATACCCCCTCGACCTTTTCGTTCAACGTCGAGGGCGGGCGCTGCGAAACCTGCCGCGGCGAGGGCTTCGAAAAAGTCGAAATGCAGTTTCTTTCGGACGTTTACACCTCCTGTGCGGAGTGCCGCGGCAGCCGCTTTCGCGAGGAGGTCTTGGAAGTCGCCTACCGCGGCAAAAACATCCGCCAGGTCCTCGATCTCACCGTCGCCGAAGCGCTGGAGTTTTTCAAAAACACCAAGGAAGTGAGCGACGCGCTCTATCCGCTGCGCGCCGTCGGCTTGGACTATGTTCGCTTGGGCCAGCCGCTGACGACGCTCTCCGGCGGCGAATCGCAGAGATTGAAGCTGGCTGCGCATATGGCGAAAGCGCAGAAAGCCGGCACGCTGTTTATTTTCGATGAGCCGACCACGGGACTCCACTTCCATGATATCGAACGGCTGCTCTGGGCTTTCAACGAGCTGATCGAGCAGGGCCATTCGATCGTGGTCATCGAGCATAATCTCGAGGTGGTGAAATGCGCCGACCATGTCATCGACCTCGGCCCCGAGGGCGGCGACAAAGGCGGCGAGATCGTCGTCGTCGGCACGCCGGCGGAGATCGCCCAGGTCGAGCGCTCGCACACCGGTATCTATTTGCGGCCGTACCTCGGCAAATCGGCATCGCCGTTCGCGCCTGTGTCAATGGATGCAGGGGCAAGGCGCGCCTTGCCCTCTGTGGCAGACGAGAACGCCATCGCCATCGTCGGCGCCAAGGAACACAATCTAAAAAACATCAGCCTGAACATCCCGCGCAACCGCTTCGTTGTCTTCACCGGGCTCAGCGGGTCGGGCAAGTCGTCGCTCGCCTTTGACATCATTTACGCCGAAGGGCAGCGGCGCTACCTCGACAGCCTGTCGGCCTATGCGCGCCAGTTCCTCGAAGTCATGGCCCGGCCCAACGTCGACTACGTCGCCGGCATTCCGCCGACCGTGGCCATCGAACAGCGGCTCAGCCAGGGCGGCAGGAAATCCACCGTCGCCACGGTAACGGAGATCTATCACTATTTGCGCCTGCTCTATGCAAAAATCGGCAAGCAGCACTGCGTGCAATGCAGCCGGCAGATTCATTCGCTCTCGCGCAGCCAGATCCTCGACCGCATCGGCCGTTCCTATCGCGGCAAGGACGTGATGGTGCTGAGCCCCATCGTGCGCGGGCGCAAGGGCTTCCACAAGGAAGTCATCGCCGGCGCACGCCGCCTGGGCTACCGCCGCGCGCGCATCGACGGCAAGCTCGTCGACCTGCGCGCGCCGGAGCTGACGGGCGGCCTCGAACGTTTCAAAGAGCACAATATCGACATCGTCGTCGGCAAGGCCAAGGCCGGCGGCCGCGAAGTCGAAGCCATGATCGATCAAGGGCTGCGCCTGGGCAACGGCGTGATTCATTTGATCTCCGAGCGCGGCGAGCAAATCTTCAACCAGAGGCTTTTTTGTCTTAGCTGCGGCATCGGCTACGAGCCGCTGGACCCGCGGTTGTTCTCCTTCAACAGCCAGCAGGGCGCCTGCGGCGAGTGCGGCGGCATGGGCTTTACCTGGGACTTCGATCCTGGGTTGATCTTCGCCGATCCGCGCCAGCCGCTGCGCGACGCCGTCGGCGGCATTTCTCCGGCATCGTCGGTCAATGGTTCGGAAACCGAGCGCGCGCTCCAAAGGCTCTTGCTGGATCTGAAGGAAAAACGCCGCATCGACATCGACAAACCGTTTGCCAAGTTGCCGAAAAAGACCCGGGATGGGATTCTCTACGGGGTCGGGGGCCGCGGCGGCTTTGTCGGCCTGGTGCCGTTTCTCAAAGAACTTGCCGAAGCGAGCGACGAAAACGCCGCCGGCGAGCTCGACGAGCTGATGACCGAAGTGCCTTGTCCGGCTTGCACGGGCCGGCGTTTGAACCCGCGCGCCCAGGCGGTCAAAGTGGAAGGCAAGACCATCTGGCAAGTGACCGCGTTCTCCGTCGAAGAAGCCAAGAATTACTTCGACAAGCTCGCTCTTTCATACGCCGACAATGACAACGCGGCGCGCGACCGGGCGGTGGCGGACAAGATTCTGCGCGAAATCGAGCAGCGATTGAATTTCCTCTCCGAAGTCGGGTTGCCCTATCTCACCCTGGATCGGCGCGCCGACACGCTGTCCGGCGGAGAAGCGCAGCGCATCCGGCTCGCCGCACAATTGGGCTCCAATCTTCGCGGCGTCTGTTACATCCTCGACGAGCCGACCATCGGCCTGCACCCGCGGGACAACGACATGTTGCTGCGCACGCTCCGGCGACTGGAGCAATTGGGCAACAGCGTTCTCGTCGTCGAACATGATGAAACCACAATCGAGTCGGCGGATTTAATCGTAGACTTGGGTCCCGGCGCCGGCGTGCATGGCGGCCGTGTGGTCTCCATCGGCACCCCGGATGAAATAAGAAACAACTTCGAGTCGCTCACCGGCGCCTACCTGCGCGCGGAGAAAAAGCGCCTTGGCCCCAAGCGCGATTTGAAAAACACCCATTGGCTGGCCATTCGCGGCGCCAGGGCCCACAATCTCAAGAACGTCGATGTGAAGATTCCGCTCGGCATGTGGACCTGCGTCACCGGCATCTCGGGCTCGGGCAAGAGCACGCTGGTCCGAGACGTTCTCTACAAAGGCCTCAAGCTCCATCTCGGCCAGTTCGCCGGCCGCCCCGGTCAACACAAGGAAATTGCCGGCTGGAAAGCACTGGAACGCGTCGTCGAAGTCGATCAAACCCCTATCGGGAAAACCCCGCGCTCGGTGCCGGTCTCTTATGTCGGCGTGCTCGACGAGATCCGCAAGCTTTACGCCCTGGCGCCGGAGGCGCGTCTGCGCGGCTACACGCCGAGCCGCTTTTCTTTCAACGTCAAAGGCGGCCGCTGCGAAACCTGCGCCGGTCAGGGAAAAATTCGCAAAGAGATGAGTTTTCTGCCGGACGTCTTTGTCGACTGCGAGGTCTGCAACGGCGAACGTTTCAATGAAGAGACGCTCAGCATTCGCTTCAATGAAAAGAGTATTGCCGACGTTTTCCGCATGACCGTTGAGGAAGCCGTGCCGTTTTTCGCCGCGTTTCACAAGATCGCGCGGCCGCTCAAAATTCTCGACGATATCGGCATGGGCTACATCACGCTCGGCCAGGCGAGCAACACCCTTTCGGGCGGCGAGGCGCAGCGCATCAAGCTCGCTTACGAGCTGGGCAAGGAATCCCACGGCAAGACACTTTACATACTCGATGAGCCGACAACCGGGCTGCACTTCGCCGATGTCGAGAAACTGATCCAAATCCTGCATCGCCTGGTGGACCTGGGCAACACGGTCGTCACCATCGAGCATAATCTCGACATCGTCAAAGACACGGATTACCTGATCGACCTTGGACCGGAAGGCGGCGAGCAAGGCGGCAAGGTGGTTGCCTGCGGTTCGCCTTTTGAAGTCGCCCGCGACGGCAAGCTGTCCTACACCGCGCGCTTCCTGCGCGAATACCTAAACGGCAGCGCGTCGCGCGTGGCGCAACACGGTGCGAGCACACAGGTCGCCGTCTAACATGGCCGCAAAATTATTGCAGATGCTCGGACACGGGATACGGCTGCGCTGTCCGCGCTGCGGCGTCGGCCAGCTCTACGACAAGCCGTTCAAGATGTCCGCCAACTGCAGTTACTGCGGCCTCCGGTTCGAGCGCGAACAGGGTTATTTTATCGGCGCCATTTATATAAACTACGCCGCCACCGTCGCCATCGCCATCCCCGGCTTTTTCCTTCTGGACGCCTTCGCCGCCATGACCATTGATCAGCAGCTCAAGCTATGGGTGCCCTTCGCGATCGTTTTTCCCGTGATTTTCTTCCACCACTCGCGCAGCCTCTGGCTGATCATCGATCAGTATTTCAACCCCACCCCCGGCCCCTTCAGGGCCCCGCCGAAGAAACCGGCCGACGGTTGAGCATTCAGAAAAGCGTTTAAGCTGTATCTCCGCAAAGCTGCTCTTGGCGCGCATATCAGGTGGCCACTTGGGCAACTCATGAGCGCAGATTCGGTACGCGAAGAAAGGCTTGGTTTCGGTAGTGGGTCAATGACATGGGGAGAACGAGATCAAACACTTAAAATAAGCACTGACGTTGTCCCCATTGATCCGCAAGCGGGCTCCCGTTGCATCGTGTTACGTAAGTTCCATCATGGCGATTTCATCGCGCGTGAGACTGACGGGCTCGGAACAAAAATAGTTGAGACGTTGAAAATCAGGCCCATACCAGATTTCACGGGGATAAATTAGAATCGCATTCATATCAGCGGCGGTGCCGTTTCAGCCTCTTTTCAGCGGAACGACCTTCCGATCGGCGGCCTCATTTCGCCCGTGCGCATCGGCTCGGCGCAACAAGCCGGGAGCGACGTTCCAGCGCTCCCCGCCGTCGGTGACGACGGTCACCGTTTTGCGATTGTAGCGGGTGACCATCCCAAATAGCGGCGGATACCCTTCCGGATGAAAAGTAACCCGTTCGCCGATCTTATAGTCGAGCATCTGCGAGTGCGCCCGCATCTGGTTTAAAAATCGCAGCCGCTCCACGATCCTGTGGTTCAGATCGACCAGTTCCGCTTCGCTGAGTTCGTC
>CAZILB010000018.1:0-14060 GCA_964539925.1 uncultured Syntrophobacter sp.
ACCGAACCTTCGGCGCTGCTGCCTTCGCTCCTCCAGGGTCGTGCCTCGATCTACACAGTGTCATACGGTTTCCTCGAAGCGTGAATAATCCGCGCTAGCTGTCGCCAGCTTGCCCGGAATGACGATCGAATAATATCGCGAACTTCTGAGTCAAGACACTAGAAACTATTGATTATGAACGGCGCCGTCGAACGAGAGATCCGTCCGGCCGCATTGGGTGCGGCGAAGTTCGGTTCCAGGTAACGGCGGCGGATATCCTTCAAAGTCGCGTTGCCCTGGTTAAAGTAAAACGCCAATCCCGTCTGCACCCGGTAGCGCCCGTGGTGGTCGATGGTCCCCTTTACAACGTTGACTTCCAGCGACTGCGTCGGCTTGAAAGCAAAGCCAAACACCGGGCCGACACCGCTTTGAAGATTGCCGCTTCCGACTCCCCCGAAACTATTGCCCTGAAGACCCAGGGTAAATTCCACGTTGTCCCTGCGCATGAAAGACGCGATATCGGCGGCGGGAAAATAACTAAATGTCCCTTGCAGGTGGTTGATCCCGTACTCCACGTGTCTGCCATCGCGCTGCGGCGACGACACCGGATGGGAATAAAACAGATTGATGTTCGCCTGCGGCATGTAGAAGGAGAGCGAAGGCCTCAGGTGTACGAAATTATTGCTGTTAGATGTGCGATGCTGGTAGGCGACGAAGAAACCCGCTTTGCCGGAACCGAAGTCCATTATCGGACCTGAGCTCAGGCCGAAGCGGCTGCCTCTTCCGCCGACGTAACTGGCGAGCCCCTGAAGACCGAAGCTCTGGTTAAAAGGAATAACTCCGAGCAGCTCCCCGGTCCCCCTTGCCCCTGCCGGCGTCCCCTGTTCCTTTTCTGCGCCGGCAGCAACTGACAGCTTTCCGAGGGGCTCCACTCCCGCTGAGTGGCCCGGTGAGGTTCCATACAGTAGGGCTGCCGTGACCATAGTTGCAAACAATGCCGATTGTTTCATACCGATCGAACCTCCATCCGACAATTGCGTAACGATCTTAACGGTAGTTCATCGCAACACCGAGATCAAGGCGGGCGCGGATTTTTAGATTCGATCACAAAACGCCCTTCGCGTGTGGTGCAGCATGGTGATTGCTCGCCGCCAAAATCGACTGCGGGGCGCTGTTGCGAAGTCACCAGCGATCATTGACCGGCCAGTACCTCGGTGATAGCTTCGGCACTATCGCTAGGGCGAAGGAGCATGCAACATGAGCAAGTGTATCGTCGTGACCGGCGGCGCCGGCGGCATCGGTTCGGATATCTGCCGGGGACTCGGCGCGGATGGACTCAAGGTTGTGGTGGCCGACTACGCTAAGGAGGCGGCCGACAAGGTCGCGGCCGAAATTCGCCAAAACAAGGGTGAGGCCGTCGCCGTACAGGTTGACGTTGGCAACCCCGAGAGCGTCGCCGCAATGATGAGCCAGGCCGTTGCCGAATACGGCCAGGTCGACTACGCCTTTTGCGGCGCGGGAGTCATGGACCGCATTGCCGTCGTCGACATGCCGGAGCAGGAATGGGACCGGGTCATGCGCATCAACCTGAAAGGGGTATTTCTCTGCGCCCAGGCGGCGGCCAGACATATGATTGCGCGAAACGAAGGGCGCATTCTAAGCATCGCCTCCGGCCGCGGCGTGGCCGGACAACCGCGCGCCGCACACTATGCGGCATCCAAAGCCGGCGTGATCGCATTCACCAAGTCGTTGGCGGCGGAACTGGCTCCGAACAACGTCACGGTGAACGCCGTTTGTCCGGGCGCCACCGACACGCCCATGTCCCGAATCGGTTTTACCGCCGAGCAGTTCAAAAAGCGCGAAGAGATTCCTCCGCTGATGGACGGCCTTACGCAAAAATTCGAGATCGTCGGTCTGGTTCGCTACCTTTTGAGCCATGCGACGAGATTTGTCACCGGTCAGACTTTCTTTTTGCGTACCCCGAAGTAAGCCCTTCGTCGGGCGGCGCCATTGTACCACCAATAAGCCGGGCTAAGTCCCGAACATCGGCATGCGCGCGGCCCCGCCGCGGAAACTGCACTCCGACAAGAATACCTGGTGAATTTGCGCATTCTGATCTTCGTATTCGATCTGCGCCCCGCCTTTCTTCACATCCTCTCCGGTGTCTTTTAGATCTTCGACTTTGAATTTAAAGCCCCAGGGTTTGAGCGCCAGATATCGGGCCGGTTCCGGTCCGGGGTTGAAGTGCTGATGCCACCACTGCATCGGCGGCGTAAACATGCTCATGGGTCCCCACTCGACGCGTCTTTTGTTCGCATACTCTCCCTCCGGCCACAGGAAGGAGTAACCCGATCCGGTCAGCATGACAATATGCGCGCCCGCGCCATGGCGGTGGGCTTTCTTGTATTTGCCCGGAGGAAACTCCGACAGATGCGCGCTCATGGTGTTGTCGACGAATTCGAACAACGTCGTGCGGTTGTCCCCGCCGCGCTCTTTGTAATCCTTGGGCTGAAAACCCCACAAATCGGCGATAAAGTTGGACTCCCATACCCGCCCGCGCTTTACTTCCGGCAGATACCTTCCGCCCTTCCCCCACTCGTCGGCGCCGCCGCTGTAGCGGTCGGTGAAAACAAAGCTGTTGCTGAAGATATAATCCAGATTCCGATAGCGGTTAATCACCACGGGCGCATCGGTCAAGGAGATCATGCGCACGGGCTCGCCCCCCTGGGCGTTGAAGTGCTGGTGCCAGGCATTGAGCGGCGTCGAAAACAGGCTTCCCTTCTGCCATTCCAGCGTGTGCTTCTTGCCGCCCTCGTTCCAGATCGTGGTCGCGCCCTGCCCCTGCAGGATAAATATCGCCTTCTCGTACAGATGGCGCTGGGGTTTGAGCTGCCCGCCGGGCGGGATCTCCTCGACCACCGCGTCGCACATGCCGCCGGCCCCATCCTGATTGACAAACGCCGCCTTACCGCCGCTGCGTTCCCATTCGCCCAGCTCGAGGCTCAGAAGATCGTCAACGATAAATCCTTTGTGCACCGGTATCTCTTCCCACTGTTGATAGATTTCGTAAGGACTGAGTTTCGAAAACGCCGAAGCTTCGTTGAGGTTCTTCATGGTTATCCTTTCTTTTGGACGTCCTGTTCTTTTCGTTTCGGTGTTGCGTCAAGCCTGTTGGTTTACTCGATGCGCTCCATGTAGTAGCCGAGCGCGCCCCGATAGGCGCGGTCGATCGCCATGGAGTCGCGCGCCCCCTGGAGCACCAGATCGCGATCCTCGGCAGTTTTGACATAGCGCTCGAAGATCTCGGAGATATTTTCCGAGTGGTCCATGTCCGCGACCACGTGCACGTCAAGGGAGATCATCCGCTTCAGACTGATGCCCAGTTCGTTTTCGAATTTCTTGCCGACGCGGTACGACATGCCGCCGCCCTTGACGATCTTGCCGTTGTTGCGCCGCTCGAGCATGTGGGACGCGGTGTAGGCCGCCAGCCAGTGGCTGCGCAAAGCGATGTGGTGCCACGCGTAGAAACAGGACCGAACCATCGGCGGGATCTCCGCCTTCTCGAAGTCCTCGGGCTTGAGTCCAATCACCTCCCCTTGCTTGACCGTAAGGCTGTAATGATCCATGCCCGCGCGCGGGTCGTTCACCAGCTCATCACTCTCGTGTTCCCAGATAACCCGCTTCACCGCCAACGGCGCGCTCCCCTGCACGTAGCCCCAGCAGTCGCGCCGGTTGCTGGTGTAAAGAGCGTTTTGAAGCACATAGAAACGCCCCCGATCAAGCGTCAATGGCACTCCCAAAAAACTTCTAAACTCGACGCTCTCGAACTGGCCGTTGACCATTTGATCGAGGGTTTTGAGCATATCGCCGACGAGATCCATAGGCTTCGCTTTCCTCCGTTCCGGGCTTTTGAAATTCCCTGAAATCAAGGCAGAGCCTCGACCATATCGGCCAGATGGCCGCGATAGACGCGATCGATCATGAGGCTTTCTTTGGCGCCGCGCAATAGGGCCGCGCGCGCCGAATCCGTCGCGGCATGTTCGCGCGCAATCTGCAGAAGCAGGTGCGCATGTTCCACGTCCATCACCACATGCTCGGCATTATTAACCTGTTTTTTCATCGGTATGCCGAGATCCCGTTCCAACATCGCTCCGATACGGTAGGATAACGATCCGCCTTGGATCAGTTCGGAAGAGTTGCGCATCTCGAGAATCGCGGACCCGCCGATCGCTTCGAGCCACGGCCGCTGCGCCACACGAATCCACGCGCTAAAGCAAACCTCCCCGCCCTCGAGACGAGGTGTTTCCTCAAACGCGCTCGCCGTGAGCCCGAAGGCTTCGCCTTCCTTGACCGCCAAGGTGATGTGATCGACCTTGCCTTGTGCTTTGTGGCCGATGAGCTCGTCCTCTTCGTGGCGCCAGATCAGCTGTTTGACACCGAGCGGCGCCGAACCTTGCACATACCCCCAGCAATCGCGCCGGTTTTGCACGTAGTAGGCCATCTGGATCGAATAGTGCTGGGCCCGCATCCGGGTAAACCCGAGGCTCAATAGTTTCTTAAACGGCGCCGATTGAAACTGGGCGTTGCACAACCGGACCAGCTCGGCCCACATCGTCTCTACGCTGTCGGTCACACTCATAATGAACCTGCGCGTTCAAATTTTTGCGCTCGGCGCATCGGTTTTCCTTCGCGCCCTTTGCCTCTTTGCGGTCAAGCCTCTTGCTCCTTATCACAACCGACTTTGCCCTGCCAAGAAGCAAGGGCCGCGAGATTCTCCGCTCACACGCCGAACGCCAGGCTCTTGATCACCACCGGCAGAAACCCTTCGCCCGGCACCACCTCGCCGATATCGATGAAATCCAGTTCGGATAAGCTTATTTCATCGATGCAGGGAATATTCCACTTCGCCGACAACATGCGGCCCACGACCTGCCCGACGTTTTGGCCGAACACCAGCGCCAGCGGCCGGTCGCCGGGTGGCAGCGTTTCCAGGGCGGAATCGATCCCCCGGGCCATGTCCTGAACGGCGCCGTATCCCGTGAACGGCGGCGTGGAGAAGGCCAGGACGAACGGCGTGCCGCACACTTCCGGATCTCGCGCACCGAGAATATTTTTGACCGCCGTCTCGGTCCGTTCGTTCACCGGCGCCTGCCAATCCACCTCGGCGACGAACACCCGCAGATTGCGCGCCGGAAGACGCAAACCGTCGGGAATGAAAATCGTTTCGCCGCTCAGTTGCACGGTGTACTGCGACGCGCCGATCACCGTGGCGCGAATGCCCTCGCCCGCTTCGAGTATGTTGAACCCGCGCTTCTCGACTTCGCGGCGAACCGCCCGCCCGAGGTGCGGACCCAAATCGCCGAAGGCCGCGGCTTCGCGGGAGTAGATATACTCCGATACGCCGCCCGAAAACAGAATCCCGTCGAGCGCCGGCAACGCGCCCAGCGCCGAGGTCACATAAAATTCGCTCCACGGTTCTTTGCCTGTCGCCAGCGCATCGAACAGCGCTTGCGCCATCCGCTCGGCCAGCCTCTCTTTTAGTTTCTCTGGAATTTTCGCGCCGAAACCGAGAGCAGAACCTAGGTCGGTCAAAACCCGCCGCCCGGCCTTTTCCAACCGGACCACGACACCCGCCGAGTCATGCGCCACCAGACGGGCTCCGATGTTAACGGCTCCGGTCGAGCGGATCTTGCCGTTATCGATGAGGCTGATCTTGGTGGTGCCGCCGCCGATATCGATATTGAGCAGAGTCAGCCCTTGTTCGCGGCTCTGCCTCACGGCGCCGGAGCCGTGCGCCGCCATGATCGTTTCCAGCGTCGGCCCCGCGGTGGCGCAGACAAAGCGCCCCGCTTCGTCCGAGAACAGCTCGGCGATTTTCTGGGCATTGTCGCGCCGCGCCGCCTCGCCGGTGATGATCACTGCGCCGGTATCGATATCGTCGCGTGAAAGGCCGGCTTCGCAAAACGTGCGGTCGACCAATTCCTTGAGCGGGCCGGCTTCGATGTTCCAATCGCCGCTGAAGGGAGTTAATAAGATCGGCGAGCGCCCGATCACGTTGCGTTCGAGAACGATCGGCTTTCGCTGCAGCACCGATGGGTAGCCGATCAAAAGCCGGGAAAACATCAGATGCGACGTGGACGAACCGATGTCGATGCCGACGCTGGTGAGATGGGTGTGCGGCCCTACTGCGCCCTCGTGATCATGCCCATGGTCGCCGTGGCCGTGATGCTCGTGGCTGATCATCGCCATTGAACGGTCGATCCTTGTCTATTATTGCGGTTCGTCGATCGGCAAGAACATGTCGGCAACGCTCATCTTTCTCGCCAGCAGCCCTTGCTCGCCGGCGTAACGGAGCAAAGTTTCCAACACTTTTTCGTTGCCCTTGATTCCGAACTTCCAGGGGTCGGCGCCCATCACGGCCCGTTGCTCCTCCCAGACCTGCCGGTTCCAGGCGAAGTTGGAATAGGTGGCGTCGGCGTCATCGCGCAGCGCCAGATTCTTCGCTTCGAGACAGGCGTCGAACATTTCCTGCGCCGCCGCCGGATGCCGCGCCAGATAAGACGAATGAAAGGTGATCGCATGGCTGACGGGAAAAATTCCGCTGCGCCGGAAATACTCCTGTTCCACGGTTTTGGAATCGCGCAATAGCCGGCGCCAACCCTTTTCCTCGGGAAAATCCGGCACGATGATGGCGTCGAACTCTCCTTGGAGCATGCGCGCCGCCAGCGATCCTTCGCCCGGCACGACGTCGAGACGCGTTCCCTCCGGCAGATCGAGATCGATCTTCGCTTTGCGCGGCGCCATCCAGTGAATATCGCTGGTTTTGACGCCGTACTCGTCGCTGAGCATCCCGCGCGCCCAAAGTCCGGCGGTATTGAGCCAGCCCAGTATGCCGACTTTTTTTCCCTTCAACTGCGTTGGCTCTTCCAGCGGCGATCCGTCGGGAACGAATAAATAGGAATGGCGAAACTTCCGGTTGGGAAACACCGGGATCGCCATCAAGGGTTCGCCACGGCTCTTGAGCGCACAGTAATTGGCCAAAGAAAACTCCCCGGCGTCGTACTTCCCTGCCAGAAACTGCTCATGACCGTAACCGTCGTCCTCGAACGGAACGGCTTTAAGTTCGAACTGTTTCATTCTCACCCGGCCATCGCATAACGGCCGGGCCCGCAAATGGTAGCCGGCGGCAAAAGAGAGAGTCGCTTTTTGGCTCCCGTTCATCGTAGACTCCGGATGATCGAATAGTCGGCGATGGCGCCGATGCGCAGAATTTCCTGGGCCGCCAACGGCGGCGCAAAAAACACAACGATAATGGCATTTGCCATCCCGAACGGCATGCCTTCGCTCAGGAAGAGTTGCACCTCGAACAGCATCGCACCACGCATACTCCGGGCTAAGTCATAAACCGCTCCGGCGAAAACGCCGGAGATTTTTTCTGCGGACCGCCGAGAAGCAACTCCGCCGCCAGCTCGCCCACGGCCGGGCTGGTCGTCATGCCGTGACCGCCGAGTCCGGCGACCCAGAAGAAGTTCTCGATCCGCGAATCCCAGCCGATGACAAAGCGCCCGTCCGCGGTCAATGTTCGAAAGCCGGCCCAATACTTATTGATGCTTACGGCGGAAAGACCGGGCATAAAATTTTCGATCTTCTCCGCCAGCATCTCCTTGACGCTCTCTTCCAGCGGCGGATCGCCCGGCGGCAGCTCCGTCTGGTCGCAAGCGCAGAGCAGCAAACCCTCTCCTTCGGGACGAAAGTAAATGTCGTGGGTCACGTCCCAGACAAAGGGCCAGTTTGGATCAACCCAGTCCATGGGCGGCGACACAAAGAGATGGCGCCGGCACGGCCTGAGCGGCAGCTCGCGGGCGCCGGCGAGTTTGGCGACCGCATTCGCCCAAGCGCCGCCGGCGTTCACCAGGGTCTTGGCCCGGATGGTCTCGCCGGCGGCCAGAATTTCAACGCCTTTCCCGCGCACACAGCGAATGGCATCGACCTTGCGGTTGTAACGAACCTGCGCGCCATTGCTCGCCGCCGTTTTCAAAAATCCCGACAACAAAGCATGAATATCGACGATGCCGTCGCTGGCGCACCAGATGGCGCCGTCAAACTCCGCCTGTCTTAGGACTGAAACTTTTTTCTTGGCCTCCTCGGCCGACCATACGACGACGTCGATACCGGCATTTCGGCCGATCTCGGCATCATGCTTGAGCTTCTCCCAACCCTCGCCGCTGCCGAGCAACAACGAACCGCTCGGTTTGAATTGCACAGGCTCGGACCAATCGGCGGGAATGTGGCGCAAGAACGCCGCGCCGGCCCGGGTCAGCGCCACCAGCTCGGGATCGGGGACGCACTGGCGCATCATCGCGGCGTTGCGCCCCGATGAATGAAAACCCGGAATGCTTTCTTGCTCCAAGAGCAAGATATCTTTCACCCCCCGCCGGGTCAGTTGGTAGGCCGTGGCCGCGCCGGCGAAGCCGCCGCCGATAATGACGAATTCGAACGCATTCATAATGTTTCACGCGTCTTATTCTTTAACTTATACGAAGTCGCGGCCAATTCCAAAGGGCGGTGTCATCGCCGCAACACGCATCGAAAAGCGCCCGGCTGAAGCGCGAATTCGGGGTTTGACACCGCCCGAAACTGCGCTATAGTCCAAAGCAAATGAGAGTCCATCGCTACACCGAATGGGACGGCAGCCAAGAGGTTCTGTTCCCCACCACCGACGACCTCATCAAACACCTCTCCGACCACCTGCTCGAAGAAGAAGGGGTGCGCCGCGCGCTTCGCGACCTTACGCGCCGCGGATTTAAATCCGAAGACGGACAGCGCTCGGTCAAAGGCATACGCGACTTCCTGCGCGAAGCGGATGAGAAGCGCAAGGAGCTTTTGAACAAGTATTCGCCGGACTCCTTCAAGCTCACGCCGCAAGAACAAAAAGCTTTGAGCGACAAGCTCAACAGTCTGGCGGAAAAGCTCGAGGCTTATCACGAGAAGATGAGCAACTTCATGGAGCGCATGTCGGGCAAATATGCCGACCGCATGGACGAACTCGGTCAGAAAATGCGCGAGGCCTACGAGCGCTACCAGCAATTGCAAAACCGGCTGCAGCAACAGATCCAGGAACGGGGCATGCGCGACCCATCCAAGATGCGCGGGCAAGATCCGCAATCTCTGATGGACATGCTGGAGCGCATGAGCAAGCTTCTGGAGGACGACAATTTCCTCAAGAACCTGCCGAACATGATGGACCAGGCGGCCCAGAACCTGGAAAACATGCTGGACAACCTCGACTCCATGAGCCAGGAACAATTGCAACAGTTGAGCGAAATGATGAGCCAGATGCAGCAATTGGAGCAATTGATGAATCAGTTTCCGTTTCAGGGCTCGCAGCGTATGGGCATGGGCGAGGCGGGACAGATTCTCAGCCAGCTCCGCGGCCTCGAGCGCTTTCTGCGTTGGGGCCAGCGCGGCATGGGCGATCCTTCCGAGCTCAACCTGGACGAGCTGCGCGAGCTCCTCGGCGAAGAGGCTTACGAACACCTGGAGTATCTCAAGGGCGTCGAGCAAATGCTCGAAGAAGAGGGTTACATTGTCCGCACCAGCCACGGATTGCGGTTGACGCCGAAAGGCATGCGCAAGATCGGCGACAAGGCGCTGCGGGAAATTTTCCAAATGCTCAACAAGGGACGTTGGGGCAATCACGCGACTTCGCTGCGCGGCTCCCACGGCGACCGCCTGGAGGAAACCAAGACCTACGAGTTCGGCGACCCGCTCAACGTGAACATCGGCGAGACCCTGCTCAACGCGCTCGAAAAACGCAAAAAAGGAGAAAAACTCCGAATCGCCCCCGAAGATTTCTCCGTCCATCGCGTCGAGTATTCGACCGTGAGCGAAACCGCGCTATTGATCGACGTCAGCTATTCCATGCTGATGAACGACGCGCTGCACGCCGGCAAGAAAGTCGCCTTGGCGCTGCATCGGCTGATTCAAACCAAGTATCCGCAGGACACCCTGCACCTGGTGGCTTTTCGCTCCAACGCAAAGCTCATCCAGGCGGAAGATCTGCCGTCCATCGTTTCGCTTACCTATTTCATGGAACATGGCACGGACATCAAAGAAGCGCTGCGCTACGCCCGGCAACTGCTCGGCTCCAATCGCAGCGCGAACCGGCAAATTATTCTGATCACCGACGGCGAGCCGACGGCGGCGACCCTCGACCGCGGCGGCCGCCTACACAGCGGTTGGGGCTCGGCCTTGCTGCACAGCCGCATCGTCCACGAGACCTTGAAAGAAGTGAAGCGCTGCACCCAGAGCGGCATCAAAATCAACACCTTTATGCTCGGAGCGGATTTCTACCGGCAGGGTTTCATCGATCAGCTCTCGCGGCTCAATACCGGGCGCGTCTTTTACACCACGCCCGATCAGATGGGCAACTATATTGTCGTCGACTACCTCAACAACAAACGCAAAAGGCTCGGGCGTTAACCCGCCCCGTCGGCCCCACCCCATTTTGGATTTTGGATTGCCTATGTTGGATTGGCCGATCGTGCGGCTCCATCGCGGCTTTTTTTGAGGTTCGTCCGATAATCCAAAATCAAAAATCTAGAATTCCCTACTCCGTCACCAGCGCCAGTATGCCCGTATACGTAAATAAATGATTCGAACGGCCGAGCGGCGCGAGCTCGTAGCCGCCGAACATGCCGATCAGTGGAAAATCGCCCAGCGCCCGGCGAATATAAGCGGCGTCGATGCCGGCGATGCCGTAGAGGGAACTGCCCCGCGCGCAGCAATTGAAATACAGGCCGAACTCGGGTTTTCGCCCGCCCAGTCTCTCGACCTGGCGCTCAAGCATTTGTTGAAGATCGTCGCGCGCCCGCTGGCCATCGCGCACGGTAAAGATGAGCGCTTCGCCTTCGCTCACTGTCTCCGCCACTCCGACGATGCCCTTTTCGGGATCGAGGCCGATGATATTGCGCACCAGATATTTTCCCGCCGCTACGCTGTTTTCCCGCCGGTCGGCGGGCAGGCCGACGAACAAAACCGTCAGCGCCCGCCGCAGATCTTCAGCCAACGGCCCCTTGAGCAGCCGCGCAAAAACTTCCAGCGCCGGGCGCCCGTCGATCTCATAAATGAGGTTGCGCTCCGCTTTGGTGATGATCATCGGTTCCGTGATCGGCTGGCAGCCCTGGGTAATGTCGATTTCGACATTGATCGCCCCGGAGAGATAGGCGCCCGCAATCGAGTTCGTCGCCACTTTGTCGCCGCAGAGCTGAAAAGTCGCCCCGGCAGCGCCGTTCTCCGACGAGCCCGCGCCGACCACGGGATGAAATCCCCCTTTCTCCGCCATGGCGCCCAGCAAAAGCTGCGGGTTGCCGTTGTAGGTGTCCGGCAACAAGATCGTCAGAGACTTTTCATCGCGCGTCTTCGCAAGAAAGTCGCCGAAGGTGGCGCCCAAATTTTTCTCGTTGCCTTTCAGAGGCTCGAAGATGAACGGTCGAGCGATGATCTCGGGCGCGCTCCAGACGAGCACGGCGACGGCGCTTCCGCTTTCGATTTCGCCGTCGCCGGTCAGGACTCCGGCGGCGCTCGCACCGACGACGCAGTCGGTGCCGATCGTCCGGCACACCGATTGAACGATATCACGCTGCTGCGCGCCGTGATCGGCGGTAAAAAACACCACGGCCATGTCCGCGCGCGAAAGGCCTGCCTGCGACATCGCCCGGCTTGCCGCCTCGACCGCCGCCTCCGCCGTGGACCGCCGCTGTGATTGTCCGACACCGGCTTGAATCATAGTGGCGCTACTATAGGAAAGAGTCGATCGGCGGGTCAAGGCTTGAGCGCGCGGCCGATTTCATTTGAAATAAGATCGGCTTGCGACTAGAATCCGGGCAATACCGCAATTTCGCCAAGCAGGTCGCAAAAATTATGAAAATTCTTCAGATTCCTCTGCTCCGGGACAACTA
This sequence comes from uncultured Syntrophobacter sp., assembly GCA_964539925.1. Taxonomy (GTDB): domain Bacteria; phylum Desulfobacterota; class Binatia; order UBA9968; family UBA9968; genus DP-20. The sequence goes on from CAZILB010000018.1 coordinate 11,940, forward strand.
TGGTTATTTGCTGGTCTGCGACAAAACGAAGCGGGCCGCGATCGTCGATCCATCGGAAGCGGAACCGGTGCTTAGGCGCATCGAGCAAGAAGATATCGACACCGTCGCGATTCTCAACACCCATCATCATCGCGACCACACCGGGGGCAACGAAGGACTGCTGGCGTCGCGCAAACTCGATGTCTACGGCCACAAGAGCGACCGCGGCCGCATTCACGGTTTGACCCGGGGAGTGGACGAGGGCGACGCGATCGAGATCGGCGAGCTTACGGGCAAGGTTCTATTTATTCCGGGCCACACCACCGGCCACGTCGCCTATCTTTTCGAGAACAACCTTTTTTGCGGCGACACGCTATTCACCGCCGGCTGCGGCCGGCTGTTTGAAGGTACGCCCGAGCAGATGTACGCATCGCTCAAAAAACTGATGGAACTGCCCGAGCACACCAAGGTGTACTGCGGCCACGAATACACCGAGAGCAATCTGCGCTTCGCCATGTCGGTGGAACCGAAAAATCCCAAGCTCGTCTCCCGCTTCGAACGCGTGCAGGGTTTGCGCGCGCGCGGCGCGCCGACGGTACCCTCGACGATCGAAGAGGAAAAACAAACCAATCCGTTTTTGCGCTGGGACAGCAGGGAAATTCGAGCGAGCGTGCAGGCGGCGAACCCCGACGCCCGACTCGACCCGGTTGCGGTTTTCGCCGCCGTGCGCAGGATGAAAGACTCCTTCTAAGCGCGTGATGAAGCTCCCCGGATCGGCCACCGCCGAAGGCACTTTTCGTTATCGCCAACGCTTCGACGGCAGGATTCCCGCGGCGCACTTCCGCGAGGCCGGCGGTCTGTGGGTTTCGTCCATCGGCATCGGCACCTACCTCGGCAACTACGACGACGAGACCGACCGGCAGTATCACGACGCGGCGGTTCTCAGTGTCGCATCGGGATGCAACCTGATCGACAGCGCGATCAATTATCGCTGCCAGAGAAGCGAGCGCGCCATCGGTACGGCGCTCAAGGAATTGTCGACCAAAGGGTTCGGCCGCGAAGAAATGGTGGTCGCCACCAAAGGAGGATTCATCCCCTACGACGGGACGCCGCCCGGGAATCCCAGAAACTATATCGAAGAAACTTTCATCAAGCCGGGCATCGCCGGCGCCGCGGACATTGTCAGCGGCTGCCACTGCATGACGCCGCGCTATCTCTCGCACCAGCTCGACACCAGCCTTCGCAATTTCGACCTGGAATGCGTCGATATCTATTACCTGCACAATCCCGAAACCCAGCTCGCCACAGTTTCGCGCGAGGAGTTCGAACAGCGGTTGCTAAAGGCTTTCGATTTTTTGGAAAACACTGTGGCCGACGGCAAGATCCGCATGTACGGCACCGCGACCTGGAACGGCTATCGCAATGATAACGGCGCGAAAGACTATTTATCGCTGGCCGATGTCGTCGGCCTGGCGGAAAAAGCCGGGGGTAAAAAGCATCATTTCAAGGTCATTCAATTGCCGCTCAATCTCGGCATGAGCGAAGCGCTGTCGGCGGCCAATCAGCTCGTGGACGGCAAACCGGTGACGCTGCTTGAAGCGGCGCAAGAGCTCGGTATCGCCGTCATGTGCAGCGCATCGGTGCTGCAAGGGCAATTGACCCGCAACTTGCCCCCCCTCATTCGCGACACTTTTGCTGGCGCCGAGACCGACGGCCAGCGCGCGCTGCAATTCGTGCGTTCCACGCCCGGCGTCACCACCGCTCTGGTGGGCATGAAACAGCTTGCCCACGTGGACGAGAATCTCAAGGTCGCGCGCATTCCGCCGTCCCCCTGGGAGCAGTATTCGAAGCTGTTTCAGGCCGCGTAGCGATCGCGTCGCCGTCAACGGTGCCGCCGTCGCCGTGCGCCCAGCAATTTCTAAAGCTGATGGGCGATGTTGAGTTGTAGGGGCGGGTTTCAAACCCGCCCCTACGCCGAGAACCCGCGTAAACGGGGCGGCCGCCACAGATCCCTCGCCAGCAAAGGCTTCGGACGACCGACGCCTCCTGCCAGGGGGCGCGTTGGGCAACCAGAAACTCAGTTGCCGGTCAGATAGTCCAAGCTGCCGAAGAGATCTTCGAGCTTCTGGAGAGCCGGCTTCG
>CAZILB010000018.1:14160-22981 GCA_964539925.1 uncultured Syntrophobacter sp.
GTCAGATAGTCCAAGCTGCCGAAGAGATCTTCGAGCTTCTGGAGAGCCGGCTTCGGCAGCGGCGGCTTCAGGAGCGCCGCAACATTTTCATTCAGGTGCGCTGGATTGCCTGTGCCGGTGAGCACCACATCGACGCCCTGCTCGTGCCGGCAAAAGCGATAAGCCGCCTCCGGCAGCGTCGCCGCGTCGGTCCCTCGGGTGAGAAAACCCAGCGGATCCTCAAGATCCACGGCCTCTTTGTGAATGGCGCCTTTATCGACCAATTCCCGGCAGAGCGTCCGTAGACGCTGCGGCTGGCTGAGTGCCCGGCGCACGGCAAACATGTTGAGCACACCGACGCCGTTTTCCACAGTAAGCGGAAAAACCGTCTTCCGCGCCGACGGATTGAGCAAGTTGAAGCCGACCATCACCGCGTCCCACATAACTTCCTTGAGACTCTCCTGGAGCATGGCGTGCGACCAGTCGGTGGCGAAACCTTCGGTGACGCCGATGAAGCGGATCTTGCCTTGTTCCTTGAGCCGGCGCATCGCCGGCATGAGTCGATGCTTGGCGAAGTCGTAATCCTTGGGTTCGACGCCGTGCAGATGATAGACATCGATGTAATCGGTGCCGAGCAGCTTGAGGCTCTGCTCCAGCCCTTTGACAACCTCGGCGTGGGGGTTGGGGTGATCCTCTGGCGGCAAGGTTTTTTTTGTCGAGATCACCAGCTTCTCGCGCGGCACACCGGCGATGGCTTTGCCGACGATCGGCTCCGTGCCGTAGGACTGGGCGGTATCTAAAAAATTAATGCCGAGATCCAGCGCTTGCTTGACCAGCGAAGCCGCGTGATCCGCCGACTGCGGATCATTGCGCATTCCGAGCCGGCTCGGCCCGCCGCAGCCCAATCCCGCAACGCTGACTTTCAATCCGGTGTTTCCGAGCGTGGTGTATTCCATAGAAAGCCGTCAAACTCCGTTCAAGGGTTCAAATGTTCAAGGTTCAAGGCCAGATCGCACCTGAAGAACGGATGCATTCCGACATTGAACTTTGAACCTTGAACCTTGAACGCTCCGGTTTTCAATCCCATGCCACCCTTACCCCAAGCACCTCGCCCGTGGCGCGCACTTCCCCCGCGGCGCTGAGCGTGCAGCTCACCCAGGCCTTGCGCTTTTCCAGCTTGAGGATTTTCGCCCTCAGCTCGATCGGCACGTCGATGGGCGTCGGCTTGACATAGCTCACGTTGAGATTCGCAGTCACGTAACCAATGCGCGGCGCGCTGCCGATGGCGCGCTCTTCGGCGCGGTAGGCATGGGCAATGGCGAGATTAAGGCTATGACAATCGATCAGCGACGCGATGATACCGCCGTTGAGGTTCTTGCCCGTGCCGCCGCAATGATGAGCTTCGGCGCGCCATACCGCCACCGCTTCGTCGCCGTCCCAGTAGCTCTTCAGGCGCAGTCCCCTTTCGTTGTCGGCGCCGCAGCCGTGGCAATGGCGCACCGAGCCCTGGTCTTGGAACGAGAGTTGGCTCTTGACCTCGTTCATTTGGCTTTTTCGAACTTCAACGATGCCGAATTGATACAGTAGCGCAGGCGGGTCGGCGCCGGTCCGTCATCGAAAACATGGCCGAGATGGGCGTCGCACTTGCCGCAGAGAACTTCGACGCGGCGCATGAAAAAGCTGATGTCTTCTTCGGTGGCGACGTTTTCCGGCGACGCCGGCGCCCAAAAGCTCGGCCAACCCGTGCCGGAGTCGAACTTGGCATCCGAGCTGAACAGCTCGCTGCCGCAGCAAACGCAGCGGTACATTCCTTTCTCGTGATGATCCCAGTACTGACCGGTAAACGCCCGCTCCGTGCCTTTCTTTCTGGCGACGTAGAATTGCTCGTCGCTCAGCTCTTTGCGCCATTCGTCGTCGCTCTTGTGAATTTTGTCCTTCATCCGGATTCCCTCCGATTTCTTCGTCGCGCGCACCGCCGCTCAGCGTTGCATGTTGACGAACTGAAGCGGGATCGGCATATTCGCGCCGCGCACCATCTGGATGACTTCCTGAAGATCGTCGATCTTTTTGCTCGTGACCCGAACCTGGTTTTCCTGGATAGCCGCCTGAACCTTGAGTTTCTTGTCCTTGATCATCTTGACAATGGCGCGTGCGTTGTCGGAATCCACGCCTTCTTTGATCGCGATCTCGCGCTGCACCCTACCGTGCGCCGCCATCTCGACCGCTTTAGGGTCCAGGCATTTTCGATCGACCTTACGCTTGACCAGATTCTCGACCAACGTGTCCTGCACGGCGCGCAGCTTCATTTCGTCTTCCGTAATCACGTGGAGTTTTTTGTCTTTTTTGTCGAGCGTGATTTCCGTCTTCGACCCGCGGAAGTCGTAGCGCGCCGAGATCGCCTTTTTGGTGATGTTGACGGCGTTGTCCACTTCCTGCAGATCGATGCGGCTGACGATATCAAAGGACGGCATACTCCCCACTCCTCCAGGAATCGCGCTTGCCGCGCTAAGCGCGGCGGCTTTTCGTTTTGCGAGGGCCGGCCTTCTTGACCGGCTTCATCCGCGTCTTGCGCGCGCCGCGGCCATCGAGAACAAAATCCAGGATATCGCTGCGCGTGATAATCCCGACCAGGTTCTTGTTCTTGACTACGGGCAGGGAGCCGATGCGATGGCGCCGGAGCAGGCTTACGGCCGCCGCCAGCGGCGTTTCCGGATGCACGACGAATAGATCGTGGGTCATGACTTCTTCCACGGTAATTTTTTCCGCGAAGCGGTCGATCTCTTCGGCGCGGTGGATCATCATGCTGGTCGGGTAGGCATCGCGGATGTCGCGGTCCGTGACGATGCCGACGAGGTTGTCATTGTCGAGCACGGGGAGTTGATTGACCCGATGCTTGGCCATAAGCTGCCGGGCAATGGCGATGCTGTCGAAAGTCTCCACTGCCAGCACGGAGTCCGTCATCCAATCGGCCACTCGAATGGTTTTCTTGTTCTTTTCCGGTTTTGCCATCACTGTTGCTCCAAGGTATAGCCGCGGCTCTTCAATAACTCAATGACGCCGTCTTGGCCGACCAGGTGTCCAGCGCCCACTACGACCATCGCGCCGCCGGCGGCGATGATTTTTTCGATTTCCGGCAGCCAGCGGCGATTGCGCTCCACAATGAGTCTTTGATAAAGGTCCGGATACTCTCTCATTCCCGCCAGCATCAATTTTTCCAGCGCGGCGCCGTCGCCGTCGAGCCAGGCCTGAACGATTCGAGCGATGTTATGGTCCAACCGCTCCAACTCGGCCACGGTTTCGCGCAGCATCATCTCCTGCTCGCGCTTGGATAGCCGATCGAAAATGTCGAGCTGGAATTCGAAGGTTTCCAAGCCGTTGATCGGTTTGCCACTTCGTTTCGCGCGCTCGGCAAGCTGGCGGTCAACGCCGAGGGCTGCATCCAGTCCGAGCTGGCGCAATTTAAATGCCGTCATCGTCAAGGCCACGAACCAGGGCTTCATCGGACTCAACACTTTTATGTCGAGGCCGAGCTGGGAGGCGCGCTCCGCGGCCAGCCGATAGGTATCCGGATCGATGTTTTGCGCCAACGTCGTGCCGTCGCCATAGAGCGCCTTTTCCAGCGTCACCCGCTGTGTGGTCGCGGGCGACAGGCTGTCGAGATCGATCTCGAGAACCAGTCGCTTGCTTTGGTCGAGCGCATCCAGGATCGACGGCCGCAGCGGAAAATGTTCTTTTCGCAGATAGTGAATCGAGCCCAGAAGGTAGATGCTGTTTTCGCCCTGGCTGACTTTCCAAAGAAAGCTCCTCTCTTGAGCGCCGAGCACGAGGGGCTGGAGCACCGCCGCCAACAGCCCGGCGTAAAACGGCAGCAGAAACACAGCCATGCGGCGCCTGCGGCGCCGAAATATGTTGCCGGCCGATTTCATCGAAGCGCTGCTAAATCGCCTTCCGCGGAAAAATCTACCCTTTATTTGAGGGCTTGCCTAGCCTGAGACGGATCGTTTGGAAAACACTCTTGGACGGAACCCCTAGCGGTCCGGGAAGAGCTATTGCCTTCCCGGACCGAAAGTTCTTCGGTCGTCGCGCGATTCTGGAATTTACCACTCGAGGCGAATACAGACCTCTTCGCCCCTCTCTTCGGCCGGCAGCACCGTGAGCGGCGCTGCCCCCTTGGGCAGCGTGCACTCCCCGGATTGAAGATCGTAGCAATAACTGTGATTGTTGCAGCGGAGCGTCGTTCCGTCGAGCAGTTGGCCGGCCTCTTTGAGATCGGCTTCCTCGTGCGGGCACTGTCGGGAAAAAGCGAAATACTTGCCCTCGACGAGCGCCAGGAGCACCTGGCGTCCGCCGAGATCGACTTCCTTCAAGACGCCGGGCGCCAACTCGCCGACCCGCGCCACCGGTATGTAGCTCACTCCCATAGTTTTACGCCGCCGCTTTCTGTTCCCGGTAGAGCGGTCCGCGGAGCACCTGCCCAGGCAGATCGCCGGTCATGCGTCCCTCCTCGTGAATCACGGTGCCGTTAACGATCGTATAGTGCATGCCGATCGCGCGCTGCACCATGCGTTTGCTGTTGGCGGGAAAATCGTTGGCCCACTCCGGCTCTTCGGCATGAACCGTCTTGGGATCAAAAATCGCGATGTCGGCGGCATAACCGGGGCGCAAAAGACCGCGGCCCTGCAAGCCGAAGATCGACGCCGGATGGAAAGTCAATTTATAGATCGCCTGCTCCAGCGTCATCACCCGGCGCTCGCGCACCCAGAGCCCGAGCAGGATCGTGCCGTAGCCGAAGTCGGCGCCGAAAAGCACATGGGCGCCGGCGTCCGAGGTGCCGATCAGAACATAGGGGCTGCGCAGGATTTCACCCATGGCGTTCCAGTCGCCGCCGTTGTTGGCGTTCCAGAAAATCGTCTCGAGGTTTTCCTCCAGCGCGAGATCGAGAAACGCATCGAGCGGATCCTGACCCCGCATCTTGCCCAGTTGCTCAAGGGTCTTGCCGGTGTACTTCTGGTTCTCCGGCTTGCAAACCTTTTCGACTTTGGGGATGTCCCAACGTCTATGAAAATTAGTCGGGCGCGGATCGGCCAGGTCAGCCCGGAGCTTGTTCCGGGTCTCGGGATCGGCGAAGGCCTGTCGGCGCACGTCTACCGGCAGGAACATCAAATTTTTCCACACCGGAAACTCATCGAAGATCTGGCAGTCCTTCAACGTAAAATGGCGTGCCAGCGGCACCGTGTGTGACAGGCCGTAGGCCTGATAGCCGGCTTTGAAGATCGGCTCGACGGCTTCGAGCTGCTCGCGCCAGAGATTGGGCTCGGCCCAGCGGTGCTGCAAACTTTGCCAGAGGATCGGCCGCTGCGTGCGCTTGGCCAGCTCGTGGTACCATTTGAAATGTTCGACCTTGTTGCGGCCGAGAATGGTTTCGATCACGCCGCCGTTTCGTTCCGCCAGAACGTCGCACAGCGCGAAAAACTCCTCGTCGTCGGCCAAGCGACTCGCCACCGGCTTGCCGTCCTCGCGCATATGGCGGTCGTTGCGGTTGGTCGACAGGCCCAGGGCGCCGCCTTCCATGGCATCGGCGATCAAACCGCGCATCTTTTGCACTTCGGCACCGGTCGCTTTGCGCTCCACCGCGTCTTCGTCCATGACGTGATGGCGCACCGCGATATGGCCCACCAGGCCGCCGACGTTGATGCCGACTTTGCCTTCGAGGTTATCGAGATATTCGCCGTAGCTCTGCCAGTTCCATTTAACCCCCTGCTCCAAAGCGATGCGCGGCATCGCCTCCACGCGCACAAAGCTTTTGACGATGGCATCTTCGATGCCCGCTTTCACCGGCGCCAGCGATAGGCCGCAATTGCCCATCACCACCGTCGTTATGCCATGCTGCGGTTCGCAGGTGCCGTAGGGATCCCAGAGCATTTGCGCATCCAAGTGGGTGTGATGATCGACAAAACCCGGCGAGACCGCCAGCCCCGACGCATCGATGGCTCGCGCGGCGCTGTCCTTCAGCCGCCCGATTTCGGCAATCTTGCCGTCTTTTACTCCGACATCGGCGACGTAGGAGGGCAGCCCGGACCCGTCCACCACGCGCCCGCCGCGAATAATCAGATCGTAAGCCATAATCCTCGTCCTCCGTGAAAACCGTTGAGGCCCCAAGGGCTCGTTGCTGTTAAATTCACGTCAAATTATTATCCGCAACATACGAAATGACAACCAGCCCGTCAACCGGAGTGGGTGGACCAGACTCCTCAAGACCATCCGCGAGTCGTGCGGAACTCCGGCTTTGGTGAGGCACGCGCAAAGTTTGACCTTTGCAATAGTGGGGGTGAGCGGTCTTTCGTGGTGGAGCAGAGATTTACTTTCCCGTTGAGGGGAAAGCTTGAATAGGGGGTGCCGTTGCAAAGCTCAAGCAATCCGCCGCAGGACCATCGCGGCCCCACGCGTTGTATTCCGCAGTTTTCTTAAACAGGCTTGTGAGCGGCCGGCGCAGTTTGGAATGAACTTTCCAACTCATGCCGGGGCAAAGCGATCATGATCATCAACGCCGATACCCAAGTCGAACAGTCCCAAGCGATGTTCCGCTGCCTGGACAACTTCAAAGTTCAGAAGAACCGCTTGCCGCCCACGTCGGAAAGCAACGACACCAGGCGCTGTGAATTTTTCCTCCGCTTATTCGCATCGAGAGTTTTCTCCAGTTCTTCTATGCGGCCCCCCATGGCTTGTTTGGTCATCTCGACTTCCAGTGATTTGGCCGCAACCATCGCTTCTTTCTCTCGAACGGCGTTCTTCAACCGTTCGATCTCCGCTGACATCCGTTCTTCGATTTCGATAATCGCGGCCGATTCCCGCACCGGATCCTCTTGCGGCTCATCGAGCAATACCACGGACGCGGGATCGCTTGAGGACAGGCTGCCGACGAGACGGTTTAACGAGCCCGCTGCGGTTTTGAGATCCGTCAAAACAACGTCGCGGATTTGAAGCTGGCTTTCTTTTTCTCTAATCTGTCCGGAAAGGTCGTCGATCTTGGCCGTGAATTCTTCCTGCAAGTCTCTGACCGCCGCCTCTTTTGCCTGCAGCCTTCCCTCCATTTCCGTAATTTGGCTCCGCAGAGCGCTCTGCTCGCGTTCCTGGCTCTGCTGCCGCTCGCGCTCCCGCTCGGCATCCTCGACCGCTGATGTGGCGGCTTGCTTGACCATGGTTTCCAACCGGCCCATTTGCTCGATCAAGATTTCCTTGTCCAGGGCCAACTCGTCCAATGCGGCCCTGAGTCGAGACTCCTGGGTGTCGATGGTGTGTAGCGTCTTTTGGACCTGGATCACCTCGTTGGAAATTAGCCCGATAAACCGGAAGAGTTCTTTGTCGTTCGACAGTTCTGAGTCCATGGTTCACTCCTTTGGATTATGCGGTGCGACGTCCTTCTTCACTGCCCTTGTTGAGTCCAGCCAAATCTTCGAAAGCTACCCGCCCGCCGAAGGGCAATAAACGTACCAGCAACGTGCGGCTGACCTGGAAGGCTACAAAATTGTTATGAAATCAAACAGTTGTAAGATAACTGGGGATAGAAAGCGGGGGTCTCAAAACATGGCAATCTTTGCCAAACATGGCACTAAATTGACAAATTGACATAGTGAATGACAACTAATCTCTTGTATTACTCGTATTCTTCAAAAGCACCCAACGGGCTCGTGGCTGGCCGGAATCGAGCAAAATAGCCGGGGCCGGAATGCGCCGAAACAACCGGCCGACTTGGTGCGAAATACGCACTCAATCCGCTCGCAACCCAGGACGGTCGGGATACCTGAGGCGTCGTCCAACATAGCAAACGGTTATCGAGCGTCGCTAAGTTGAACCGTCAATATTGAATCCGAGTGTATAAATTTACCTTTCTGCACCACAACGTCTCAATGGTTGCTCATCGAGCAGACGCCGAAGCTTCACGCGAAAAAATTTATCCAAACTTTAACAAGAACTGACGCTTTATCGGTTGCAACCCATCGGACGACTGTCATAGGGTGAATTTGTTAGCACACCCTGTAACGGCGATGCGCAATGACTTACGCTAAATCGCTGCGAGTAATCGGGCAATCGTTGGAAGTGGCCAGACTTTCGGTCTTCGAGCTGGAGGCGGATAACCCAAACTATATCGTCCGGAGTGATTCGCTGAGCTCGACCAGCGAATGGATTTTGCGCCACGCTCTCAGTCCCAATGATCATTCCGCGCTGAGCACCCAGCCATCGCCCGCCGCCGGTCCGGTGCGTTTCACTCCCGCCGATATTTCACGGCTCGACGATCAGGCCCAGAAACAACGGCGAATCGACTCTTCTCGCAATACGCAAGTCTACCGGCGGCTTTCTCAACTCTTGCGCACCCTCGGCGATCACCTTGACCGATGGGAGGCGCGCACCTTTCGAATTTCCTGGAGGGCTCATTCGGTGGTTGTCGATTTTCAGTCGTCGGACGGACAAAGTGATTACAGAACATTTACCGTTGAAAAATTGGAGCAACTGGGATCCCACGCGAGGTTTCGCCGATCGAGTACGACAAGATTCGATTCAAAATCGCCTGACTTTCCCCAATACTGGCCGCCTAAACGTTAGGCGCCGCACCGGCCGGTTCATCGAAGAACTCGGCGTCACGCATTCGATGATTTAATTCTACGTCTGACGAAAGATTGCCATCTATGAATCTGCTCGTCACGAACAGCCGCAACTCGCAAGCCTATTCGATTATCCGCGCTTTGCGCCCCCACGCTAAAAAAATCGTCGCGACCATGTTCGGACAAAACCGACTGGCGGCCAGCCTGTCCCATGCGGCCAATTCCCGTTTGGTGGACAAGCG
>CAZILB010000018.1:23081-32920 GCA_964539925.1 uncultured Syntrophobacter sp.
ACCGACTGGCGGCCAGCCTGTCCCATGCGGCCAATTCCCGTTTGGTGGACAAGCGTTACCACGTACCTTCTCCGACGGAAGACTGGAGAGCCGGCCGCATCACGCGGGAAAACACCGAGAACGAGGAGCGTTATATCCAGACGGTCTTAAGCATCTGCGAGAAGGAAAACATCGACACGATATTCCCCTCCTTCGATCCCCAGGTGTACGTCTTTTCAAAGAACAAACCGCGTTTCGAAAAACTGGGAATACTCATCACCGTCCCGGACTATGACACAGTCGTTATTGCGCTGGACAAATATCGAACGATTCTCGCCGCGCAGGAGAGCGGCTTTCCGTGTCCAAGAACATACTTGCCGGATGGAATAGAAGATCTGAGAGCGATCGCCGACCAACTGGGTTTTCCAATCGTCCTTAAACATCGATTTACCGCAGCCGGGCGAGGCTTCGAGATCGCCCACGATGGGCAGGATCTTCTAGATAAGCTACAGCGCTTAAACGGCCAGAACACCTACATGCTCCAGGAGTACATCCCAGGCAAAGAACAACAAAACATGTATTTGAGCTTTGATCGCCAAGGCGCTCTAAAAATGGCAGCACGCAATGAGCAGGTCCGTTCCTTCTACCGATTGCACATAAACTTCCCGATAGCTGGTCGTGCGTTGAGCCCCACTCCGTACCTGGACCAGGCTGCCGCGCTGGGTAGAGAGATAGGCTGGTGGGGAGGGATGGCGATACAGATGAAAGTGGATGCTCGCGACAGCGTGCCGAAGCTGATGGAGATCAATCCCCGTATAGGCGAAGGACGCTGGCCACTGGTCGCAAGCGGTATCAACGAGCCCCTGCTGTGTGTTCAGATCGCGCGCGGGCAACAGGTAGAAATGCTAAAAGGTTGGACGCCGGGAACGTTGTTTCTCTGTCCGGTCGAAGACCTGATGAGCTTTTGGATCAAGCTGCTCGACCTGATGATTTACAAAGCTCGAGCGCGCCTGGGAGCCAGGACTCTCTTGGACCCGTTGAATGCGCCGATGAGCTTTAGGAATTTGCTCAGGTCCTACAAACAGACTTACCTGGCCCGCGAAATACGGGTTTATAACCTTTACTTTCGTCACTTTTTCTCGGATCCCATGGCATCGATCACCTGGTGGCTTCAGACCATGAGCGCGGTGGTGCGGGCGCTGAAGGAAGTCGGGCGGTAACGAAGAAAGGGCAAAAAGGTTCCTGACAGCGTTTCCCAAAGGTTGGAGGAATCCCTCGATACGGCCGCTGCGAACCCTACTCGGAATCCCGGGTGAAAATCCAACACCGGCAACCCTGAGTCCCTCGTTACAGCCTCCGGCTTACTCGGGAATTCGGTTTCCGGAGTTGCGCCCGGTGCGTAGCGAGGGGAGCCGGTGAACGATTGGAACCACTGGAACATTTGGAACGATTGGAACCACCCGGCTCAGACTGTTGCCCACGCCTCACGCCTACGGAACAAACGCTTGCAACAAACCGACCACCTCCGCGCTGTTGCGCAGATTGTAGCGCGCCACGGTGCCGGCCATGCCGACGCGAATCGTCACGGCCGAGTCGGGCATGGCGCGAAACAGGTCTTCGTCTGTGGCGTCGTCGCCCACCGCCAAAACAAAATCGTATTCGCTTCGGCCCAGCCATTGCAGCGCCGCGCTGCCCTTGTCGACGCCGGCGTGGCGCATTTCGACCACCTTGTGGCCCTGAATGACTTGCAGATCGGTGGTCGCGATCAATATATTCAAGTAATCGACGAGCTCGGGCGCGAGAAACCCCGCTTGTTCCGGGTCCGCCAATCGGTAGTGCCACGCGATCGAGTTCTCTTTTTCTTCAACGAAAGCGCCGGGCAGCCGGTCGGCGTAAATTTCCAGAATCGGCAAAACCTGCTGCTTCCATTCGCCGGCGAGCGGCTTGATGAGTTCCCAGGATTCACCGCAGTATTTAAACCATGCCCCATGTTCCGCCACCAGTCCCACGGGCAGCGCGCCAAACCAGTGCTCAAGGGTCGGCTGGTCCCGCCCGCTGATAATGACAAGCTGGTTTTCCGGTTCGGCCGCCAGCGATCGTAACAAGGCGAGTCTCGCGTCGTCCGGCTGCGCCATCGTCGGATAGCGTGAAAGCGGTGTCAGCGTGCCGTCGTAGTCGAGGAACAGGATCCGGCGCGACGCGCTTTTGAACCGCCGTACAATCTCGCTGCGCTCCGCAGCCGTGAGCAGTTTCGCCTCGATACGATCTTGCATTTCGCGCGCCCCGGCCAGCGCGCCGAGAAATTCTTCGGCCCAGCGTCTCACGTTGTAGCGCTTGAGCCGGTTTTGCATGATACGGTTGCGCCTTGATTGTTCATCGAGGGGCATTTCAAGCGCGTCTTTCAAGGCCTGGGCGATTTCCTCCCGGTTATTCGGGTTGATAATGATCGCTTCCGCCAGTTCCTTCACGGACCCGGCCATTTCGCTCAAAACCAACACGCCGGTGCCGTCGGTCCGGGTCGCCACGTACTCCTTGGCCACCAGATTCATGCCGTCGCGAAGCGGCGTCACCAAACCGATATCCGAGGCGGTGTAAAGGGCGATCAGCGACGGCAACGGCACATAGCGGTATTGATACACCACCGGCGTCCAGCCGACCTGGCCGAAGCGGCCGTTGATCTTGCCCACAAGTTCTTCGATTTGCCGCTTCATCCGGTCGTACTGGCGCACGCCGATACGCGACGGCACGACGATCATCAGCAGCACGACTTTGCCCAGATATTCGGGATTGGAGACCAAAAAAGTCTCGAAGCCTTCCAGGCGATGCGGGATGCCCTTGGAATAATCCAATCGATCCACCGACAAGACCACTTTGAAGCCGGCCAGCGCGCTTTCCAACTCCCGCCGTTCCTGCTGAATGTCGGCGTTCAGGGGCGCCGCCGAGAACTTTTCGTAATCGATGCCCATGGGAAAGGTGTCCACCTTGACCGGATGGTCGGCGGCGAGGATCTGGCCGAGATGATGTTCCGAGCCCAGGATCCTGAGCGCGCACTGCAAGAAATGGTGCGTGTACTCGTAAGTGTGAAACCCGATCAGATCGCCGCCGAGCAGACCTTCGAGGATCTCGCGGCGCCATTCGCCGGGCAGGAGGCGAAACACCTCGTAGGACGGAAACGGAATGTGTAGAAAAAAGCCGACCGATATCTTGGGCCAGCGCGCCTTGAGCAAACGCGGCAGCAACATCAGATGATAGTCGTGCACCCACACTTCGTCATCGGGCCTGAGAACGTTTTCCAGAGCGTCGCAAAAACTCTGGTTGATCTGCTTGTACTGCTCCCAGCAGGCGGGCTCGTACTCGGCATAGGTGGGAAAGTAATGAAACAGCGGCCAGAGCGTGGCGTTGCAAAACCCCAGGTAGAACTGATCCATCTGTTCTTCAGTCAAAAAAACCGGATACGATGAGAAATCCTCGAGCGCGCGGCGCGTCACCTCTTCTTTGAGGCCGTCGTCGATGCTGGTTCCGGGCCAGCCGACCCACAAACATTCGCCCGATGCCGCGCCGGAGCGGCGCCGCGACTCGAGGTAAGAGGTGAGACCGCTCACCAGTCCTCCCGGGCTCGCGTGAAAAACAATGTCTCCGCCCACGACTCTGGCGTTGAAGGGCAAACGATTGGACACGATGATCAAACGGCGCGAGGACGACTCGGTCACGCGAAAGCTCCTGGTTGAGATTTCCGATCTGCCCTCAAAGCGACACGACGTCGCCTTGATGAAACAACGAAACAAACAGCAACAGATAATCTTTAATATGCCGCGTAATCAAAAAATTGTTCCGCACATGCTCCCGGCCGTTAAGCCCGAGGCGGCGGGCATACTCGGGGGCGCTGATCAGTTGTTTGATCCATTGCGCCGTGCCCTCGATGGAGCGCGTCAATATGCCGGAATATTTGTGCGCGATTTGAAGCGGAATGCCGCCCACCGCGCCGGCGATGGTCGGCTTGGCTTTCCAGAGCGCCTCGCTGACGGTCAGGCCGAAGCCTTCCTTGAGCGATTTCTGCAGGATCACCGTGGAGCCGCGTTGCAGCGCGTTGATCTCGATGTCGCTGGCCGGTGGAAGAAACAGCACGAAGATATCCGGGTCCTTGTCCGCCTCGGCTTTGACCCTCTCCATGATCGACGGCCCCTCGGGGTCGTCGGTGGCCCCGCCGCCGGCGAGCACGAGTTGCATATCGACGTGGGCCTTGGCGAGCTTGTACGCCTGGATCACGCCGAGGGGGTCTTTGAGATAATCGAAGCGCGAGATCTGCGTCACCACCGGCCGTGAACGGTCGATGCCGAAGCGCGCGAAAATCTGCTCGATCGTCTTGTCATCGAGCTCCCGGTTTTTATCGCTCAACGGGTCGATGGAAGGCGAGATCAGCACCTGGGGAATCCGCAGCCGTTGCGAAAACGCCGGCGAAGAGAACACCGCCGCGTCGTAATGGACGATGAACTTTTTGAGAAAATTCCAAATTCCGGGATGGGGGCGGGAAAAATCGATATGGCAGCGCCACAGCCAGTTCTTTCCCAGCTCGCTTCGTTTTTCGATGAGCGCCACCGGCTGGGGATCGTGGACGAACACGATGTCGGTGAAATTCATCTCCCCGGCGTTGTAGCGGTTGACCTCGATAAAGTGCTCATACTCCGCGGCGCCGACTTCCACCGGCACGCCGTGCAAGCCGTTGTGAATTTTTTTCGTGATCGCGAAGAACTTCTCATCGCCTTTGATGACGTCCCAGACCGCGCTGACGCCGAGTTGATGAAACATCGGCATCATGCGCGTAAGGATTTCCGCGACGCCGCCGCCCACGGCCGTCGAGTTGATATTCTGGATCGTTTTGCCGCGAAGCCGTTCCGCCAACAGACCCAGCTCTTCGATGGCCGCGGCGCCGACGATCGGAACGTAGTCTTCAATACGTATCATATTTTTTCACCAGCGCGATGATCTCCTGGCGCAGGCCGTCGAGGGTGTGGGTGTAAGGATCAAGCCGCTGGCAGGCGTCCGCGAGCTCCGCTTTGCCCATGTCTCTGAACCAGCGGGAAAAGTCGTTTTCGTGGTTCTTCAAGCGCAACTTCGCGTCGAACACGTGGAAGTAAATGCTGTGGATGCTGACCTTGTCGAGGATCTCGGCGAACTCCGTCAATCCATGGGCCGAGTAACGCGTCGGCAGCACAAAGGTTCGCGCCGCCATGAAGTGGAACTCTTCTCCCGCTTCGCAATCGACTTTGCGCTCGGCGGTAGCCAGATGGCTTTCCAGGATATCGAGGAATCTTTCCCGCAGTTCGTGGATGCTGTGAAAACGGATGATATCCACGCTCCACAACCGTTCCCCCAGCAGGGAGTCGCCAAGAATCTCAGCGCTCCAATAGGCGAAATCGTTGGGCGGCTCCGGCGAAAGATATTGATGTTGGGTCAGGAAACGATGGGTATGGTAATAGATCGACGAGTCCGGCACCGTCCGGACACCGCGCAGCAATTGCTCGATGGTGCTCGCGCTCACATCAAGGAGCAGCGTGTGGTCCAGCTTGGTCTTGAAATGGAAGGGATGCATGGTCGGGTCTCGACATGCGAAGCCTGGAAGGATCACCAACGCCTGCCGCGCATCATCGGGCCTTCATGATACCACGTGGGGGCGGCTTGTCACGCGCCGACAGGGGGAAATTGCCGGCGGCAACGAGGACTGAAGCGAAAAATGCCCGCCCGGCAATGCCGCCGGATACCGCGGAAAGAGAAGCCCGCGCGCCGGGGGCACTGGAGTAACGGTCCGGCGTTCTCTTACGCCGCTTCTTCCATCTGGCTGGTGTAGCGGCCGCGGCGTGCCGCGCCGTTCATCTTGGCGCGATGATAGAAAATTTTCTGCGCCGCCGCCACGTTGGCCGCTTCGCCCTTCCACGCTTTGAGAGCGGGATCCTGCAGCGCGCGGGCGTAGGAAAAACTCACCTGCCAGGGATGAGGTCCGAGCTGGTTCATAGCGTTCAGGTGCTCCGTCGCGCTGACCGCGCTCTGGCCGCCGGAAAGAAACGCGATGCCGGGAACCGCGGCGGGCACGGTGCGCTTCAAACAGCGAAGCGTGCGCTCCGCGACCTCTTCGACCCCGGCCTGGCGCGGGTTGTCTTTCCCCGACACCACCATGCTCGGCTTGAGGATCATCCCTTCCAAGTTCACGCGATGCAGAAATAGCGCCGTGAAGGTCACTTTCAGGGTTTGCTCGCTGACTTCCTGACAGCGTTCGACGCTATGGCTGCCGTCGAGCAATACCTCCGGTTCGACGATCGGCACGAGGCCGCCTTCCTGGCAAAGCGCCGCGTAGCGCGCCAGCGCGTGGGCATTGGCTTCGAGACAGGTATACGTAGGAATTCCGTCGCCGATGGTGATCACCGCGCGCCACTTGGCGAACTTGGCGCCGAGTTCTCGGTATTCCTTCACCCGCGCGCGCAAACCGTCCAGCCCTTCGGTCACGGTCTCACCGGGAAAGGCGGGAATTTCGACCGGCCCTTTGTCGACTTTGATGCCCGGCAAAATACCCTTCTTCGCCAGCAGTTGGGAAAATGGCGCGCCGTCGCTCGCCGCCGTGCGAAGGGTCTCGTCGAACAGGATCACCCCGCTGATCGCTTCTTCGATTCCTTTGGTGGAAAAGAGCATCTCACGATAGGCGCGGCGGTTGTTTTCATTGGATTCGATCTTGATGCTGTCAAACCGCCGCTTGATCGTCCCCATGCTCTCGTCGGCGGCGAGAATTCCCTTGCCTTCGGCCACCATCGCTTGAGCTATCGTTTCGAGTTCGTGCATTGACATGGCGATCATTCCTCCTTTGAGCGCGTTTGAAGCTGTCATTTTACATCGTGCGGCGCCCGTGGCAAGTGTCCTACAGCGCCAATTGTGGGCTCCTGAACATTCTGTTAACAATCCCATATGGGACGTTTGCTGCTCCATTGGATCATCAGCACCGTGAGCCTGGTGATCGTCGCCCATTTATTTCCCGGGATCGGCCTGGACGGCCTGGGCGCCGCTATCGTGGCGCCGATCGTGATCGGCCTGGTCAACGCGACGCTGGGCCTGGTGCTAAAACTCCTGACGCTGCCGCTGACGCTTCTCACGCTGGGGCTGTTTTGGCTCGTTATCAACGCGCTCATGCTCCAACTTGCGGCGTTCTTGCTGCCGGGCTTTTATGTCGCCGGCTTCTGGTCGGCTTTCTTCGGCGCCATCGTGCTTGGCATCGTCAGCATGATTCTGCGCTCGCCGTTCGAACGACCCCGCGGCTCATTTTGACGCCAAACCCGTCGCTTCGGACCAATAGCTCAAATCGTAAAACCGCTCGGGCGGATCCCAGGGCGCTTTGTACACGCCCATTTCTTTGCGCAGCTCGATAACCGTCTGGAGCGCCGCCGGATTGATGCGCGCTTTGGGGACAACCTTGGAGTAAGCGTCTTCGGCGGCCTTTCGGCTGAGCTTTTCTTTTTCCATCATCAGCGCCATGGTTTCCTCGCGGTTCTCCTGCTTGAGCAGCCAGTCCGTCGCGGCCGCCCAGGCGCGGATGAACCGCACCGCCAGCTCGCGATGGCTCAACAGCCAACGGCGCTGTGTCCAGCCGCAGGTGAGCGGCCATCCCGGCACGTACTTTTCCGAGTCGGCGAGAAGAATGCCGCCCGCTGCCAGCGCCCGGTCGGACGCCGGAGGAGTCAGCATCGCCGCTGCCACGCGGCGTGCGAGAAAGGCTTCGAGGCGCACCGGCGAGCTGCCGATGATTTCGATCTCGTATTCCGTATCGTCGATACCGTGGCTGCGGAGAATTTTCTTGCGGATGAGATCGAGATTGGAGTCGCCCGGATCCCCGGCCAAAAGTTTTCCACGCAGCTTGTCTATGGCATCGACACCGGGCTGGCCGATCAGGTAGGCACTCAACCCTTCCTCCGCTTGCATGAACAGCATGTAGTCGACACCATCGGTGGTCGTGCGCGCAATCATGGTATCGGCGCTGCTGAGAGTAAAATCCCAGCGCCCCTCGGCCATGCCGCGGTTGTGGTCCGGCGCGTAAGTGGTCTGGTGAAATCGCACTTCGAGGTTCTCGCCGGCAAAGAAGCCCTTTTCCTCCGCCACCACATGGGGCATGCGTCGGAGATAACCGGTAATGCTAAGTACGTCGTTCATCGGGCACCCCTCCCTGCCCTTCTTCTATCGCCTCGGGCCTCCGGCCTCAAGTCGAAAATCATTGGCTTCGCGGCCAATATTCGCTAAAACCAGGACTGCGGAATTACTCCATGGCTCCAACGCTCCATCCCCTTGAGGAACCCTTATGAATCTTGAAGACAAAGTCGCGCTTATCACCGGCGGCGGCCGGGGCATCGGTAAGGCGATCGCGCTGGCCTACGCCCGCGAGGGGGCTCGCCTGGCGCTGTGCGCGCGCACGACGGCCGAGCTTGAACAGACCGTCGGTGAAATTCGCAGGCTCAAGGGTGAAGCGGAGGGCTGGAGCTGCGACGTTGCGCTTGAAGAGGCGGTAAGAAAATTCGTCGCCGGCGCGCACAAGAGATTCGGCCGCATCGATGTTCTGGTCAACAACGCCGGCGTCATGACCCGGCCGGTTCCCATGACCGAACTCGAGGTGAAAAAGTGGGATTACACGATCGCCGTCAACCTGCGCGGGCCATTTCTTGTAACCCGGGCCGTGCTGCCGGTCATGATGCAACAGCAATCCGGTTCGATCATCAATGTATCATCGACGATCGGGCGCGGCGCCTATGCCAACTTCATCGCCTACGCGACTTCGAAATGGGGCCTGGAAGGATTCACCCAAACCCTCGCGGCGGAGGCACGCTCGTCAAACATTCGCGTCAATTCGGTCGAACCTGGCTACGTCGCCACCAAGCTCACCGGTTATCACGGCAGCAAACCGGAGTCCGTAACCGAGGTATTCGTTTATCTGGCTTCGGACGAAGCTCACGGGATCACCGGGAAGATGCTCAGCTCATCGGGCTGGAAGTCGCAGCTCAGATAGACTAACTAATCGCACAGACGCGGAGGACGCCGAGATATCTCAAGGAACTGTGGGCTCTGTGAGATCCCCCGACGGCCGGCTGCGCGCCGGCCCTCCTTCGCTTTTTCGGAAAGCCTAAATTCCCAGCAACTCCACGATCTTCGCTTGATCGAACCCGACCACCGCTTGGCCGTCGATCAGGGTCACCGGGGTGCTCTGAAATCCCGCGTCGAGCAGCTCCTTCAACGCCGCCTTGTCGGCCCGGACATTTTTCTCGACGAATTCCACGCCTTTTTGAGATAGAAACTCCACCTCTTTATGACATGGGCCTCACCCGGGCTGGGTATAAACGATCACGGATTTTGCCAAGACTCGTCCCTCCCTTAGAGTTGCTGCATTTTTTATAACATTTCCCCCAGAGCCGCGCAAAAACGCTTTCCTGATAGCTTCTAGCGAACAGGAAAGCCTCCTGAGCGAAGCGAACGGGCTTCTTCACAACTTTGAGCTCGGGTAAACCGCACTGAGAAAAAGCGCAGGATCTCACGGTAAATCCGCTGGCCCCGAAAATATCCGCCACCTTCCGCTGACCACACCGGCCGTGATAATCTTGCACTCGCTCTATGCGGATCAAATCGAACTTGGCATTCAGACTGCGAACGACGCTGGCGTGTCTTGCTGCCGCGTTGACGGTGACTGTCGCTCTTTCCGGCACAAGCGCCTATCTCGGCACTATTCCGGAATACGGCACGACGGCCGATGGAGTTTCGCTCGCGGGCGTCGCGGAAGGCAGTCCGGCGGCCCGGGCCGGATTGCGCCAGGGTGATGTCATTATCCGTCTCGGACCGAA
>CAZILB010000019.1:0-6500 GCA_964539925.1 uncultured Syntrophobacter sp.
CCGGCAAGATTTCCGAAAATGTCTACCGCGAGCTTACCGGCTATTACGGCTTTTCGCCCCGCGCCGCCGAAACCTACAAGATTCACGCCGACGAGGATGAAGGCCACGGCGGCCGGCAGATCGATGCCATTCGCCAATTCGCGACCGATGCCTCGACGCAGGATAAAGTCCGCGCCGCCGTCAAGCTCGGTCTCACCGCCTTCACCCTGGAATGGGACGGCCACGTCCAGGCGATGACCGGAAAGCGAGAGTTCTGGACCGGCGTGAAGAATTTAAATCTGCGCCAGCCGAAGGTAAAACTCGCGCCGGCGAGGCGATAGTTTAAATCAGCTCAAATTTTTGCCTGCAAGATCGACTTTTTTCTCTCCCCCGTATTCTAGATCGGCCAGTTTTTTGGCAAATCCTTGCGTAATTGTTGATATTGGGGATCGTTGCTGTGCTCGGCGCGCAGGCGCTTGAGCGCGGCAATGACCTCCTGCTGATCCATCTTCAACGTATTGGAGACCATGCCCGTGGTCTCTTCGAAGCCGACGCCTCAATTGCGCCGTCAGCCGCGCATGCGTTGCAAAATATAAAGTTCTTTTTCCTTGTCAGCCATTCGATTCTTCACCCGAAAATCCCACTTTCTGCGCGGTGATTAGCTCTGTCGCAGTCCAAGGCGTTCCATCGGCTTCTGCGACCACTCGGACTCGTACAAAAATACGCCAGGCAGAATCTGCCCAAATGACGGAAAAGATGACGAAGGCATTCTCCGTCACAAGGCCCGGCGGCTCATGGCAGCGCACCGAAATCAGAAACCGACAACTTGCTCCCGGAGCTAGATTCAACGGAGGTTCGAAACGCCGCTCGTCCGCCTTGAACTGTCCGTGCGGCAAGCGTGCGCTCACAATCTGTAGCGGATCAGGGCCTTTGTTCTCGACCACCCAGATTACACTCCAATGCTCGTCTGCTTTGTGCCGTACTATGGACTCTTGCCGCAGGTCGATCTCCGGTGCCGCCTCGCTCTGCGCCAAAACGCGGGCCATGGCTTATTTCATCCGCACGTTGTCCCGGGGCGGTCGCCCGTGAAACTTCGCTGGCTAACGCTTCGCGTACACTGTGGTCCGGCCCTCTTTGTCGAAGGTGAACACGCTGTAGGGTTCGGGCTTGCCGCCCTCCATCCCCGGAGAGCCGACAGGCATCCCCGGCACCGCCAGTCCGACCACCGGAGGCCTTTCTTTCAATAATCGATAAATCAAATCCGCCGGCACATGGCCTTCTATAACATAGCCGTCAATCAACGCGGTGTGGCAGGAATACAAGCGGCGCGGCACGCCGTATTGCTCTTTGAGCTCGGCAAAGCGTTTGCCGAAAACATCTCGCTGTTGGACCTTGAAACCGTTTTTTTGCAGGTGGACTGCCCAGTCCACACAGCAACCTCAGGTGGGGTTCTTGTACATTACAATCGTAGGCGGGGCGGGTTTTATCTGGGCGTGGCTAATTCCAAAAAACAGCAAAAAAACCGAGAAAGATACTGTCGCCGCTCGTCGGGTTCGAATCCATTTCATGCTTGCGCTCCTGCGTCGTTATGGATAGCGCCAGTGTAACAAATCCGCCTCTCCTGCGAAAGGCCGAAAGACAGGAGCGCGGCGCTTGACAGATGCGCCCTTTGGCCTGTTAAGTAGAGCGAAAAATCGAGAGGAACGATCACTCCGCGCTATGGAATCGCCCGCGGCATCGCGAAAACTCAAGCTGGGCATCGCCGGCATCGGGGTCGGCGCGTCGGAAATCTTGCCGGCCATGGAACAGATGGCGGAGTTCGAGCTGGTCGCGGCCGCGGACGTGAACCCGCGGGTCCTTAAAACGTTTCGGCAACGCTACGGGGCCAAGACGTACGACAGCGTCGAAAAGATGTGCGCCGATCCCGATGTCGAAGCGGTCTGGGTGTCGACGCCAAATCGATTTCACGCGCCGCACACGATAATCGCGGCCAGCGCCGGCAAGCATGTCGTCGTCGAGAAGCCCATGGCGATAACGCTTGCAGAAGCGGAACAGATGATCGAGGCGTCGATCAAAAACAATATCAAGCTCCTCTGCGGTCACACCCAGAGCTTCGGCCCGCATATTCGCACTATGCGCAAGATTATCCGGTCCGGGGAATTGGGCCGCCTCTGCGCGCTTCACGTCTGGGCCTACACCGACTGGATGCTGCGCCCGCGCACGGCGGAAGAGCTCGACATCAATCAGGGGGGCGGTGTCCCCTACCGCCAGGGACCGCATCAGATCGATACTCTGCGCCTGCTCGGCGGCGGTTTGGTGCGCAGCGTGCGGGGCTCCACGGGCCAGTGGTTCAAAGGGCGGCCTATTCCCGGTTACTATTCGGGTTTTCTGGAATTCGAAGATGGCACGCCGGCGACGCTCATGCACAACGGCTACGGCTACTTTCTCGCCTCGGAGCTGGTTCCCTGGGGAGGCCAGAACAGCCGCTACAGCGAGGCGGAGCGTGCGGCGATCCGCAAGGCGCTGTTGGACGGCACACGCAACGAAAACGCCGACAAGGACGCCATGCGCATCGGTGGCGCCAGCGAACGGGAAGTTCGCGAGCGGAGCAAAACGAAGCCCTGGCTGCCCAACGATCTCGGCATTCTCATCGCCACCTGCGAAAAAGGCGATATTCGCCAGTCGCAATTCGGCCTGTTTGTTCACAGCGAGGAAGGCACCAGGGACGTCCCATTGATCGGCGGCGGCGGGCCGTCGCGACGGGGCGAGCTGTTGGAGCTTTACAACGCCGTGGTCCTCGACCGGCCGATCCGGCACACCGGCCCCTGGGGCATGGCGACTCTTGAAGTCTGTCTGGCGCTGATGCAGTCGGCGAAGGAGCGAAAAGAGATCTACTTAAAGCACCAGGTGCAGGCGCCGGAGGAGGACTGATGCGAACCAATCCGTAACCGGGTCCCTTGTCATTTCGAACGAAGTGAGAAATCTTTCTTTGGTATGCACTCGAAGGCTGGGAAAGATCTCTCGCTGCGCTCGAGATGACGGCAAGGTGGTTTGCGCCGCTTGAAAAAAGGGCGTCATTCCGAGTGAAGCGAAGAATCTGTTTTTATCTGAAAAAGGAGCTTCTATGTACAACGGATACAAAGTCGTCGATGTTCACGGCCATATGACCACGCCGGCGCCGTTTCGCCAGTTTCTCGCCGAAACGGTGGCGCAGAACACGCCGGGGCGCAAGCTCGAGATGACCGACGAGCAGTTGGAGAACGCCCAGCAGCGCCATCTCAAATTCATGGATGAGCGCAACATCGATATTCAATTGATCGGACCGCGCCCTATCGCCATGTGGCACTGGATGAGACCGTTCCTGCAGGACTTCTGGTGCCGCACGGTCAACGACGTGATTGCGCGCATCGTCAAGCTTCACCCCGACCGCTTCCGCGGCATGGCGCAACTGCCGCAGAACAAGGAAAAGGACACGCGCAACTGCGTTGCCGAGCTGGAGCGCTGCGTCAAAGAGCTGGGTTTCGTCGGCGCGTATTTGAATCCCGACCCTGCCGGCGACAGGCAGACGCCGGGAGTGCACGAGGAGTACTGGCATCCACTTTACGAGAAAGCGGTCGAATTGGACGTGCCGCTAATGGTCCACCCATCGATCACCTATGACCGCCGCCTGGAAATCATTCCGTCCAATTACCAGATGAATAATTACCTCGAAGAGTTCGTCGCCATGCAGCTCTATTCGCACAGCGATGTGTTCAAAGTGTTTCCCAAGCTGAAAATCGTCATCTGCCACTGCGGCGGCGGGCTCAATCGATTCATTCCCACCGACAAGCATGTCGGCCAAGGCGATTTCAGCAAGAATCTATTCTATGACTGCTGCTGCTACGATGTGCACTACCTCGAAGCCGCGATCAAACAACGCGGTGTCGATCGGATGCTCTTCGGCACCGAGTCCCCCGGCTCCGGCGGCGCCATCCGCCCCGAGAATGGCCGGGCCTCCGACGATCTGATTCCGGTTATCGACGAGGTGAGTTTTCTAAGCGCCGAGGACAAGAAAAAGATATTTCAAACCAACCCGTTGAAGGTCTTTACGAAAGTGAAGATTTAGAATTGGGAGCGGCCAAGTGTCAAATATTACGGCTCTTTCGGGAATGTCATGCTGAGCGGGCGGCGAAGAATTTGCGTCGCGTCCTCTCCTGCAATGAAAAAGTCTTGCCGTTGGTCGGCCGAACTAAAGCAGGTCCTTCGCTGCCGCTCAGGATGACGGAGAAAAAACGACGCCATTGAAGATCACACCGGTGGAGAGACCCTATGGCCTATAAAAGCGTAAACAAAGCAGTGCCCCGCATCGAGGGGGCGGAGAAAGTATCGGGCAGCATGCGCTATGCTGCAGACCTGCCCTTTCCCGCCGCCCTTTCGGCGAAGATGTTGCGCGCCGCCCTGCCCCACGCGCGCATCCTCGGCATCGACACGAGCAAAGCCACAAAGCTGCCGGGCGTGCGCGGTTTCATCACCGGTGCCGATGTCGCCGGAGTCATGGTCGGCTTGAGAATGAAAGACATGCCGCTTCTGGCGCAGGATCGCGTGCGCTACGTCGGCGAGCCGGTGGCCGCCGTGGCTGCTGATAGCGACGAGATCGCCGCGGAGGCGCTCCATCTCATCGACGTCAACTATCAGGAACTGCCTTACGTCACCGATCCCGTTGAAGCGATCGCCCCAGGCGCGCCGCTCCTTCACGAAAATCCCGTGGCGTACAAAAACGCGCCCGAGCGCGACATCGAGCTGCCCAACGTCCAGTCCTACGGCAAGTGGACCAACGGCGATATCGAGGCGGGGTTTCAAAAGGCCTCACGAGTTTTCGAACATACCTTCCGCACGCCGCTCGGCTTCCACGGCTACATCGAGCCCCATGCCTGCACCGTAAATATCAATGACGACGGCCGCGTCGAAATCTGGGCATCGAACAAGGCACCGTTCACCTTGCGCAGCCGCTTCGCCCGCGATCTCGGTCTCGAAGAGGAGAAGGTCAAGGTGCATATTTTGCCGGTGGGCGGCGATTTCGGCGGCAAGACATCCGTCACCGAAGCGCCGGTCTGCTACTTTCTTGCCAGGAAGACCGGGAAACCGGTGCGCATGGTGCTGGAATACGGCGAAGAGCTGACCGCGGTGTCGCATCGCCACCCGGCGGTGATCACACTGCGTACCGGCGTCGATGGTGAAGGCAAGCTCACCGCCATGCAGGTGCGTGCGGTCTTCAGCGGCGGCGGCTACGCCGCGCTCAAAGCCAACGCCGAGGTCACCGTACAGGGACCACGACGCGCGGCGAGCTATTACCGCATTCCGGCGATCCAGGTCGAAACCCTGTGCGCCTATACCAACCAGGTTCCTTGCACGCAGACGCGCACGCCGGGCAGCCCCCAGACGACCTTCGCCGTCGAGTCGCACATCGATATTATCGCCCGCGAGCTGGGCATCGACCCGGTCGAATTCCGCATGAAGAATTTGCTCAACGACGGCGAAGCGACGCCGTTCGGACAAAAACTCAAAGGCATCGTCGTCAAGGATATCCTCAAGAAAGCACTCGACACCGCCGGCTGGAAAAAGCCCAAGACGAAAAATACCGGCCGCGGCGTCGCTGTCTACGAGCGGCCGTCGGGCGCCGGGAAGTCCGGCGCGGCGATTACGGTCGAAGCGGACGGCGGCGTCGGTGTTCATCTCGGCGTACCCGATGTCGGCCCCGGCATTCACACCGTAGTGCAGCAGATCGTCAGCGAAGTGCTCGACCTGCCGCGCGAGCGGGTGAAGATTCGGGTCGCCGACACCGACAGTTCGCCTTACGACTCCGGCACCGGCGGCAGCAAATCGACAAACAGCGTCGGCACGGCGGCGTATCAAGCGGTTTCAGAAGTCAAAGAGAAGATCCTCGCCCTTGCCGCTGCGCGCTTGGGGTGCAATCCGGGCGATTTGAAAGCGCTCAACGGCCGCTATGCCGCGCCGGGGAAGAAAGCAGTCCCATTCGCCGAGCTGATGCGTCTTGCCGTCGAAGAGAATCGCGACGCGATCACACATTTGAGTGTCTATGAGCCATCGCGCGCGCCGATCACCTCGTTTGCCGCGCAAGTCGCCGAAGTCGAGGTCGACCGCGCAACCGGACAGGTGAAGGTAAAAAAGCTGACCACCGTGCATGATTCGGGCACGGTCTTGAATCACCTGAGCTATACCGGTCAGATCGACGGCGGTGTTATCACCGGTCTGGGATTCGCCCTGATGGAAGACAGTTCGCTGGTGGACGGTAAAATGGCCACCGCTAATCTCGGCGAGTTCAAAATGGCAACCATCGCGGACGTGCCGAAGCTGACCACGGTGTTAATGGAATCCCCTAACGGCCCGATTCCCTATCAAGGCAAAGCGATCGCCGAGATTCCCAATGTGCCGACGGCGGCAGCCATCGCCAACGCTATCGCGGACGCCGTCGGTGTGCGTTTGTACGATCTCCCGCTCACGGCGGAGAAAATCCATCGGGC
>CAZILB010000019.1:6600-14375 GCA_964539925.1 uncultured Syntrophobacter sp.
CCGTCGGTGTGCGTTTGTACGATCTCCCGCTCACGGCGGAGAAAATCCATCGGGCGTTGAACGGGAAATAACGGCGGGGGTGACCGGCCACCGGCCCTACGTTCGTAGGAATCGCGCCGTATTGGCTTCATAGCGTAGGGGCGGGTTTGAAACCCGCCCCTTGTCGCTCTAGGTCGGCTTCCACAGCATCTCCGTCGAAATTCATTTCAAAACAGTCTAATTTTGAAAATCGTAACGTAGGGGTATTTCTTGAAAGCGATCCGCATCCACGACCACGGTGGTGTCGACCAACTGCGCTACGAAGAAGCGCCGGACCCGAGGGTCATGTCGCCAAGGGACGTCATCGTCAAACTCGAAACCGCCGCCCTCAATCACGTGGATATCTGGAACCGCTTGGGCACCTCCGGTACGAACATACCGCTGCCGCACATCCTGGGTGCCGACGGCGCGGGAATCGTGGTTGACGTGGGCAACCAGGTCAATAACATTCGTCCCGGCGACAGGATTTGTTTCTATTGCTTCACGGGCTGCGGCGAATGCGAATTTTGTATCTCGGAGCGCGATTTCATGTGCCTCCGGGTCAGGAGTCTGGGAAGCTTGCTCGACGGTACCTACGCCGAATACATCAAGGTGGCCCCGGAAAATTGCTTCCCTATCCCTTGTTACATGAACTTCGATGAAGGGGCGGCATTTCCTCTGGTCTTCGTAACCCTCTGGCGCATGCTGATCACCAACGCGCGCCTTCAGCCCGGCGAGACCTTGCTCGTCATCGGCATCGGCGGCGGCGTGGCCGGCGCCGGCCTTCAGGTGGGCCACCGGATCGGCGCCCGCGTGATCGTCACGTCCGGGAGCGAAGAAAAGCTCGAGCGCGCCGCGTCCTTGGGCGCGGCCCACGGCATAAACCACAGGGAGAAAGACATTGCCGCGGAAGTGAAAAGATTGACCAATGGGCGCGGTGTGGATGTGGTCGTGGACAGCGTGGGGGGCGAGGTCTGGCAAAAGAGTCTGGCGTCGCTGGCGCCCGGCGGCCGCCTGGTCACCTGCGGCGCCACGGCCGGATGGCAACCCAACGACGATATCGATGCGATTGTTTCGAAGAATTTAAAGATCTACGGCTCGACGCTAGGCAGCCCGGAAGATTTTCGCCAGTTGCTGAATTTCTTGAATACCACCAGGATCCGTCCGATCATCGACCGGAAATTTCCGCTCGCAGAAGCCCGTGCGGCGCAGCAGCGCATGGAAGAAGCCCGCCAGTTCGGGAAGATACTGCTTCAGTGTTCGAACTAAGGAATAGTGTTTCTGTAATTGGCGCCGAGGATGTCGCGCGCCGAGTCGCGCCCGAGTTTTCCTCGTCGCTCAGAAGCCGCTCGATGTCCAGATAGTCCACGCCGCGATATTTTTCCATGATCGCCTATGCAGGGAGTGAAAATCCTCGGCGGACAAGCTGCTCGGCGCACTGCTCCAGATATCCGATCTGGTCGCTGCCGGCGAAACGCAAAACCAGCGTGCGCGCGCCGGCCTCGGCGTAGGCCTGGATATTGTCCATGACTTGATCCCAACTGCCCATGACACAGACCATCGCCTTGGCCACCGCTTCGTACGGACGGTTATAATACTGGGAAAGAAAACTCTCTCCTTCACGGATCGCTTCGTCGCTCCCCGCCGCGAGAGTAAAATAAAGCCCCGGCTCGATCGCCTGCGGATCGCGCCCGGCTTCGGCCGCATAGGCACGAATCTTTGACAGGCATTCTTTATAGACTTTAGGGTCGGTGATGTTGTTGAGCCAGCCGTCGCCCATCCGCCCCACGCGCTTCAATCCCGGTTCGATATCGTTGGAGGCGAGCCAGATCGGCACGCCGCCGGGCTGAATCGGCTTGGGCTCCACTGTCACATGTTCGAAGCTGCAAAAATTGCCTGCGAACGATGCGTCGCTCTCGCGCCACAATTTGCGCACGACCTGCACCAGTTCCTCGCTCATCTTGATGCGTTTGGCCGGATCGTACCCGAGAATTCTATATTCCTGCTCCTGCACCGGATCGTTGGGTCTGGCATAGCCGATGCCGAGATCGACCCGCCCGCGGCTGAGCCAATCCACGGTACCGACCATATGCGCGACCAGGACCGGATTTCTCAGCGCGGCGAGATAGACCGCGGTGCCGAGGCGAATGCGCTGCGTTCGCGCACCCACAGCCGCGAGGGTGGTAAGCGCGTCGAGGCGCGGCTTCGCTACTACGCTGTCGCCCACCCAGACCGAATGAAAGCCCAGAGCTTCGGTACGGTCGGCAAGATCGTAAATGCTCCCCGGATCGGCCCGTCCCGAAAGAACCACTTCCCGCGTGGGCAGGAGAATGCCGAATTTCGTTGTCATCTTGCTTAGACTTCTTCCTCCTGACTCCTTGCTATTCACTGCTTACTTTTTCTGTCCCCGAATCAGCCGTGCGACATCGTATTCCATGATCGTCTCGCCGCGCTGGTTCTTCACCCACTGGCGGTAGCGCACGATGCCGCCGCCGCGCGCCGGAACCGGCTTGGCGTCGAGCACTTCGATCTCGACTTGAATCGTATCGTTTACTTTGACAGGCGCGAACAGCCGCATCTTGTCGAGCCCGGCGAACGCCATGCCGGTGCCGTGGATGAGACCGGTCTGTACGGTCAATCCCTCGGCCATGCCGAAGGTCAGGCTGCCCGGCGCAATGCGGTCACCGTAGAGGCTCTCCTTACGGATATACTCCATATCCATAAACAGCGGCTCCGTAAGCCCGACCAGCGTGACAAACTGGAGAATGTCATGCTCGGTGATCGTGCGCCGGCCGGTCACGTAGCGGTCGCCTTTCTGAAACTCTTCGAACGTCTTGCCCGTCATATGACCTTTTCTTTCTTCAGGTCCTCGATCTCGTCGGGAGTCATGCCGAGCCAATCTTTGAGAACCGACTCGTTGTGCTCGCCAAGCAGCGGCGGCGGCATGCGAACCGACGCCGGCGTCAGTGAAAATTTGACCGGTATCCCCGCCATGCGCACCTTGCCCGCCGTCGGGTGATCCATCTCCATAAGCATGCCGCGTTGCAACACCTGCGGCGCCTGAAAAACTTGATCGACGGTCTGCACCGGCGCGCAGGGAACTTCCGCTTGCGTGAGTAATTTGAACCAGCTCTCGTTCCCGCGCTGCAAAAAAATCGCCGCGAGCAGTTCAATCAACTCGGTGCGGTGCTCCACGCGTTTCGAATTGGTGGCGAAACGCGCGTCGCCGCTCAAATCTTCCCGCCCGAGCGCGGCGCAAAACCGTTTCCAGATCGTCTCGCTGGCGACGCCGATGACCAGATAGCCGTCTGCGGTTTTGAAATTCTGATAGGGCACGATGTTGGGATGAGCATTGCCCCAGCGGGTCGGGATTTTGCCGCCGACGAGGTAATTGCTGCCGACGTTGATCAGGGAGGCAACTTCGGCTTCGAGCAGTGAAGTATCGATGCGCTGGCCGACGCCGATCTTTTCGCGGGCGAAAAGCGCGGCGCTGATCGCCTTGCCGAGCATCAACCCGGCGACGAGATCGATGATCGCCACGCCGACTTTGACCGGTTCGCCGTCCGGCGTGCCGGTGATGCTCATGAGGCCGCCCCAGGCCTGCACGATCAAATCATATCCGGGCCAGTCGCTCATCGGCCCGTCGGCGCCGAAACCGGTGAGGGACGCATAGATCAGCCGCGGATTGAGGGCGCGCAGTTCCTTTTCGCCTAGGCCGAGCCGCTCCATGGTGCCGGGCCGAAAGTTCTCAATGATGACGTCGGCGCGCTTCGCCAACTCGCGCAGGAGCGCCGCGGCAGGCGGGGATTTGAGGTCGACAGTCAGGCTTTTCTTGTTGCGATTGATGCAAAGAAAATAGGCGCTCTCGCCGTTGGCAAAGGGCGGCCCCCAGCCGCGGGTGTCGTCGCCTGCGCCGGGCTGCTCGACCTTGACCACTTCGGCGCCAAGATCGCCGAGAAACATCGAGCAGTAGGGTCCGGCGACGACTCGGGTCAGGTCCAAAACGCGGACACCGGCGAGGGGACCAGGTTTGGTTTCACTCATGATGGTTCAAATCGTTCAACCGCTTTGCTCCTTCAAGACGTTCAAGGCGTTTCGGAGCCGCCGGATACGACATGTTTCCGCAAGAACATGACTTGAATCATTTGAACTCAAGGCCTTTCGCTTTGAGAATTTCTTGCAGGGTCTCGACGCCGGCCCACAGTCCCGGCATGCCGCCGGGAATCGCCGCGGTTTCCATTGCTTCCATCACTTCCCTGGGCGTGGCGCCGAGTGTGAGCGCACGCTCGCTGTGCAGGCGGATGCCGCGCGGGCGTAGCAGTGCGCAGCAGATCCCCACCATGATCAGCTCCTTGGTCTTTCGCGGCAGCGCTCCTTCGCGCCCGAAGGTGCCGTCGACGTAGAGGCCTTTGAGTTTCTCGAAATATTCCGGATCGAGCTTGGCGATGATCTCGTAGGCGTTGTTCTCCGAACCGAGGCCGACTTTTTTAAAGGCTTCCTTTGCTTCATCCGCCATGTTTCGCCCCTCCTTGCGTTACGATCTGCGTGCTGCGCCAGAGTAGGGGGGGACCTGCGTGTCCGCCCTCTTCCGGGCGACCCCATAGGGTCGCCCCTACAAAAAACCGAACGTTGACCTTAATCAGTCCTTGCGCGTGTTCTGCGCGATGACGACGTCCAACAGCGCCGGGCCGTTCTGGTCGAGCGCGCGCTTGAGCGATGCTTCTATAGCGTCCGGCTCCTCGACCCGCTGGCCATAGATGCCAAATGTCTCCGACAACCTGGCGAAATTGATCTCCGGCCCCACCAATTCGGCGCCCATGTCGGCGGCGATGCGGATTCTCTCCTCCGAGCCGCGGAATTGATTCTTTACCGCCATGTAGGCACGGTTGTTAAAAACCATCACCAAGAGCGGCACGCGATACTTCGCCAGAGTCCAGAGCCCTTGCAGGGCGAACATGCTGCTGCCGTCGCCGAGACAGGCGACCACGCGCCGGCTCGGCGCAGCAAGCTTGGCGCCGATGGAAGCGCCGAGGCCCCACCCAAGATAACCGCCGGAGGAGTTGGAAAAATAAGAGCGGCCGGTCGAAAAATTGAAGTTCGCCATCAGAATATCCTTGCTCGTCGGACTCTCGTTGACGATCAAGGTGTCTTTTTCGAGGAGCTTGTCCATGGTGCGCGCGACGCGGGCGGCGCTGATCGGCATGCCGTCCCAATCCTGCTTGACCCGCGCGTCTAGTTCGGCTTTCACCTGGTCCTGCGCTTTTTTGATCGTCGCCAACCGCTCATCGCGGCCGTTCCCGGCGACTTTCGGATAGACCTCGAGCAATCCGCGCAACGCGCTCTTGCCGTCGGCGATGATGCCGAGATCCACCGGAAAGACTTTGCCGATCTCCCAAGGGTCTTCTTCGATGTGAATGCAGCGCGTGCCGGGCTTCATCACCGGCTCGGACAAATAGCGATACTCGCGGATCAGGCGGCAGCCGATGGCGAGAATCACGTCGGGATCGCCCCAGACCGGCAGATTGAACGAAGGATTTCTTTCGGCGATCTGAAAACTCTGCGGATGATCGGTCGGAAAACTTAGAAAAGAATAGCGCGGTTCCATCACCACCGGCGATCCCAGCAGCTCGGCGAACTTGATCAGCTCCTCGGTGCCGCCGGCCTTGGCGATGCCGCTGCCGGCGACGATGAGAGGGCGCTTCGCTCCGGCGAGCATCTGCGCCGCTTCCGCCAACGACTCCGGATCGGCAGCCAGGCGCGGCCGCACGCGCGACCGTTCAGCCGATGGATTCTCCACCTCGATGGTATCGCCGAGCAGATTGCTCGGCAGCGACAGATAGACCGGGCCGGTTGGCGGCGTGGCCGCGACTTTGAACGCCCGATTCAAAAATTCCGGGATGCGGTCGGCGCGATGAACTTCGGTGCTCCACTTGGTGAACTGCTTGGTCATCTCGACCAAGTCCTTGCCTTCGGTGTGCGAATCGCGGCCGGCGATGCGCGTATCCACGTGGGTCGAGGTGACCACCACCGGCGAGCGGTCGCGATAGGCGTCGTAGAGCGCGCCCACCGCATTGCAGGAGCCGGGCAAGGTGCTCACCTGGGCGATGGACGGGCGGCCGGTCACGCGAGCATAGCCATCGGCCATGGAAACCACGCAGGTCTCGTGCAGCGCGAGCACGAACCGGACCTTTTCCTGATCGGCGATGGTGCCGATAAACTCCTGGCCGCTCGTTCCCGGAAGGCCAAAGATATAATCGACGCCATGATCCACCGCCACTTCGAGGTAGGCCTGCGCCGCCGATTTTTGCGTACCGCCGTTGTCAGCCATCTTAATTCACTCCTTACGTTTCTCGTTCAAAGTTCCACTGTTCAAGGTTCAAGGTAAATCCGGTCGCCCAGTTGCAATTGACCCGGTTGTTGTTCCCGAAACCTTGAACCTTGAACTCTGGAACCTTGAACGGTCTTTCTCCGCTATTTGTAAAGGCGGTCGATATAACCGGTGTCGTCCAATTCTTTGAGTAGCGAAACGTTCATGATCCGTTCCGGCGCCACCTTGGCCGCTTCGGGCCGATCTTTGGCCGCCAGATCCAACAGCGCCTTGATGCCCGGCGCCGTCGGATAGGGTTTTCGCGGCACGATCTTATTAGCGAAATAATCCCAGGTTGCTTCCACCGCCTCCATGTCGTCGGTGCGCATATACCTGGCGATAATCGCCATACTTTCCTTCTTGCGCGTCTTGTAGAAATGGATCCCTTCGACAAACGAGCGCATCATGCGCATGGCCAACGGGCGCTTCTTGTTGATAAAACCCTGGCTGCTCGCCAGACCGGTGATCTGGAACTCCGCGCCCAGCTCGGACATGTCCATAAGCACGTTCATGCCCTCGCGCTGCGCCATGGTGGTGATCGGCGGCAAGACGACCGCGGCTTCCAGTTGACCCGCCTTCATCGCCAGCAAGCGGGTGGACTGCTCGCCGAGTTGGAGGATCGTCACCTCGCTCGGATCGACGCCCATGCGCCGAAGCGCGAAGCGGGCGGCGATATCGGGCGCCGTGCCGAAGCGGTTGACGCCGACTCTCTTGCCCTTGAGCTGCTGCGCCGCGGTGATGCTCTTCACGGTGATAATCTGAAAGGCAAATGTGTTGACGATGCCCGCAACCATCACCAGATCGGTGCCGCCCAAGTGGCTGCTCACGACGGCAGGTCCTGCCATCGCTACCGCCTGCACTTCGCCGGCGAGCATCGAAGCGGCGGCCGTCGGCCCGCCGGGAATGAAGATCAAGTTGACATCGAGGCCGTTTTTCTTGAACAGTCCGGCTTCTTTAGTTATCCAGATCGGCGCAAACGCGCCGGCCTGGGCGCTGTAGCCGATGTTCATGCGCTCGAGTTTTTCCTGCGCTTTTGCCGGCGCGATCCGGAGACACAAACCCAGCCCTAAAATTATCGCTAATGCAATTTTCACTAAGTTTCCTTCTGATAACTCTCCCGGGTCATCCTGAGCCGCAGGCGAAGGATCTGCTTTTCTTAGACTGCGTATAATCGCCGAGTCAAAAGCGGATTCTTCGTCGCAAGGCTCCTCAGAATGATATTCGGGCAGTATGCATGGTTCCAACCCCTGTCCAATCCGACATAATCAACCGTCGGCACATCGTCGGGCGGACAGATAGGTCCGCCCCTACGTCATCTTCAATTCGAACAAACGTGCGGCATTGCCCGTCAACAATTTCTCTTTCACCGTATCCTTGAAACCCATCTTGT
>CAZILB010000019.1:14475-32688 GCA_964539925.1 uncultured Syntrophobacter sp.
GCGGCATTGCCCGTCAACAATTTCTCTTTCACCGTATCCTTGAAACCCATCTTGTCGAAGCTCGCCAGCGCCTTGGCCAGATCAACGTACGGAAAATCCGTGCCGAAAAGCGCCTTGTCTTGCAGCCGGCCGCCGATGGCCTTTTGAAACAGCTCCGGCAATTGCTCAGCCAGATAACCCGACGTATCGACGTACAAGTTTTTCTTATGCGTCAGCACGCCGATGGTCTCTTCCACCCAGGGCCAGCCGGGATGGGCGGCGAGAATTTTCATGCGCGGAAAATCCTTGGCCAGCGTATCGAGATGGATCGGCCGGCCGTAGTCGAGGCCGATGCCGCTGCCGCCGTCGGTGTTGGCGCCAAGCACGGTAAAGCCGATGTGGAACATCGCCGGTTTGCCGCCCGACTGCAAGATCTCCCAGATGTCATAGAGCCTTTTGTCGCTCGGATAAAACCCTTGGTCGGGCGGATGAAACTTGAAACCGACAACTGTGGAGTTTTTCACCAGCTCTTCGGCGTAGCGCGCAACCGATTGCAAGTCTTTCGCATTGGTATCCAGCGACGCGAGCACGCCGGCAAACGACTTGGGGTAATTCGACACCAGCTCGATCACATGATCGTTGGAGTTGCGCGCGCCTTCATGAACCGTCGAGGGATGCCAGCCGATCAGCAAAGCCTTGACGTCCTGTTGCAAGTAGAGGTCGGCAAAACCTTCCGCCGTCTGCGGCACGTCTTTCAAATCGCGGCGAAAATAGCTGCACGCGTGGGTATCGAGACCGCGGGTGCTCGGGTGAACATGAACGTCAATGGCGCGCATCGGTCCTCCCCGCAAGGTAGTCGGAGACCCACGGATTCGCTCGGCCATCTTTAAAAATTGACGTTTTGGCCTTCCAGGCCGCCGTTTTCCT
Organism: uncultured Syntrophobacter sp.; assembly: GCA_964539925.1. Classification (GTDB taxonomy): domain Bacteria; phylum Desulfobacterota; class Binatia; order UBA9968; family UBA9968; genus DP-20. The sequence goes on from CAZILB010000019.1 coordinate 15,382, forward strand.
CTTGCCCGAGTCCGAAACCGCCTCCGTGACCAGGTCGGCACCAGCCAAGTTTGCCAGATCCGGCGCGGCAATCAGGCCGAGCTGAAGATTTTTCAACTCTGCGTCGGAGATTCGATTTCGCTTTTTTAAGCGCTCGATGGTCTGATCGCGCCGCTCAAAAATTTTATCCATCGCGGCCGTTGAAGCATCGAAGAGCAGCGTGCGATTGCCCTTCTCCGCGTAGAGAAAGGCGATGTCGAAGCCCATAACCCCGAGTCCGAGCACGCCGACGGTTTTGATCGCTCCTATCATGAATCTCTTTGCTTCCCGACGCTTCTATAGCAGATTTTCCACCAGGTCGGCCGGTTTGAGGTCGCTCGCCCGGCGGTCTTGCAGCGCCACTTCTCGGAGTATCGAACTCAGGGAATCGATCGACGGTTTCAGCGTCGGCTCGAACTCGGCGGCGAACAATCGGTAACATTTTTCCACCACCTGCGGGTGATCGGCGAGAGCCGGCAGCCAGCGGCTGATTTCGTGGATGGTTTCCCGCGGTTGGCCTTTGAACAGCCGGGCACTCTCCGCGTGGATCGACGCGATCTTCGTCGCTGTTTCCCTGTTGGCGCCGAGAAATCGCCGGGTGGTGGCCAGCGGCACCCAGTGACAATCGAGATCGAGGCTATCAGCGATGATGCGAAAACCCAACGCCTCGGCCAAAAACGCCTTTTCCGGCGGCAAAAGCGCCGCGTCGATCTTTTTTTCAACCAGCACTTCGAAGCTTCGGTCGTTGATGCCGGAATCGACGACTTCAAGATCGCGATTGATCTCAAGCCCCCATTTGCGCAACAGGGCGAGCATCACCATGCCCGCCATGCGCTTGGGCTCATTGATACCCACCCGTTTTCCTTTCAACTCCGCCACCGCGGCAATGCTCGGGTCGGCCGCGAGAAAAAACGCCGGTCGATTGAGCAGCCCGCCGATAATGACGATGTCGCTGCCTTCAAGTACGGAAAAAACCAGTGACGGAGCATTGGGCGTGCCGATGGGCGTCGCCCCCGAAACGATATCCGGCACCGCCCGCTCTTCATTGCGCTGATTGACGATCTCCACCGCAAGATTTTCCCGCTCGAAGAGTCCCGCCGCCTTTCCGACCAGCGGCAGAAAACGCCCGACGCTCGAAACCCCGATGCCGATTTTGATTGGATCCATTGATACCTTATGCAATCACTGAGTCGGTGTTCCCAACTTCCAAAAGTTTCTGTCGTGCCAAGAGTTCTTGACCCCGACCCCCTCATCGAACGATTGCAAGGTCGGGAATCTCGCGGCTGCCCGCGCCGCCGCGCAGAAAAATTTCATCGAGGCGCTATCAGCCGGAGCCGGCGAAGCTGGATTGGCGACGCGGTGCTTTAAAAATTGCTGCGAGTCTCGGTGGAGAGTTCCCTTCCTACTTGCTTTCCCTGGTTTTCATAATCTCTTTGATGAGACTGAACATCGGCCTCATGTCGGCGTACTTGGGATCGGAAACGTCGAAGTATTTTTTGCCGGGTTGCATCCGCATGACAGGCAGAAGCATGTCCTTGGGGATATCGATGCGCCGCGAATTGGGCGCATCCTCGCCGTACAGGTCCTGGTATTTTTGCAGCGCCAGTTGGCCCCGGCGGGAGAGAAACCAGTTGATGAAAACCTTCGCCGCGTTGGCATTAGGCGCGCCTTTGATCAAGCTCATGGAGCCGCCGCCGGAAGTCAACTGAATGCCCTCTTTCCATTCGACGTTGTCAAGCTCGTCCACCGGCAGTCCCTGTTTCTTCGCCCGGTTGGTGTCGCGGCAGCCGACGCAAAGGGCGTATCGCCCCTGCGCCTGCCAGGAGGGCTTGGCCTCACCGGCTGGCGCGCCGCGCGGACTGATGAAAAGAAGGCACAGCAAAATAAGCCACATCATTCCAGCCCTCCAACACCTGCAAATTACCGCCCGTTTAGGTCATGCAATGGTTTTTTTCGCAGCGCCCAGTAGATCTTTTCCGCGGTCAGGGGCAGCTCGAACAACCTCACATCGCAAGCATCGGCGATGGCGTTGGCAAGCGCTGCCGCGGTCGGGACGTTCGGATTCTCCGCGATCGCCTTTCCGCCGAAGGGCGTCGGGCCCGTGGGACTTTCCACCAGGACGGTCTTCAACGGCGGCACGTCGGCGATGCACGGCAGCTTGGCCTCTCCCAATGTCAACGTGGCGATCTTGCCGTCGATCAGCGGATTTTCTTCCATCAATGCGAAGCCCAGACCGGTGATAATCCCGCCTTCGATCTGGCCGGTGAGCGTCAAATGATTCAAAACGATGCCGGTATCGTGGGCCGTCGTGAGATTCAGAACTTGAACGCCGCCGGTATTCGGATCGACTTCCACTTCCGCCACCTGCGCGGCGAATCCGGTGACCTTCGGCATGTCCTTCGGCTCGAACAGGGTCAGGTGAAACAGCGGTCCGCCATTCTCTTTGACGGCCAACGCGATCATTTTTTCCGTGGTCGTGGACTTTTTGTTCGGTGCGCTGAGTTTATTGCCCTCTTGCCGCACATCTTCCGGTTTGCAGCCTAACTCGCGTGCGGCCAAGAGGATCAGCTTTTCTCGCACTTCGCGCGCCGCCTTGTGCACGGCGTGCCCCGAGGTGTTGGTCTGCTTGCTGCCGCCGGTGCCGGGATCGAAAGGCAGGCTATCGGTGTCCTTAAACGAAACGATCACCCGGTCCGGCGCGATGCCGAGGGTTTCACAGACCATCTGCTGAATGACGGTATAAAATCCCGGCCCCACGTCAGGCACACCGGTGAGAATGTTTGCCTTACCATTGCTTTCGAGCGTGATCGCCGCGCTCGCCTTGCCTTCCGGCGTTCCCCGTTCGTAGAGCGCCATGCCCCAGCCGCGATTCTTCTTGCGGCTGGTCCGTTTCCAGCCCGACGCTTTGGCGACGCGCTCCAGCACCTCGCTCATCAGGATATGGTTCCACTTTTCGCCCATAGGCGATGAATCGCCGTCATGGATAATGTTGCGCCGGCGAAATTCCAGCGGGTCGATGTCCATTTCGCGGGCGATGATTTCGACTTGCGACTCGAAGGCGAAGGCGACCTGCGGGCTGCCCGGCGTGCGCGTCTGGGTGCAAGGCACATGGTTGGTGTAGGCGCAATAGGTTTCCACGTCGATGGCCGGACAGCGGTACATGCTCGCCAGGCGCCGGCCGCCGAGCACCGTCACCTGCGGATTGGCCTTCTGCGAACCGTAGGCGCCGCCGCTGAAGTGAATGTTCGCCTTGATGGCGGTGAAATGGCCGTTTCCATCGACCCCGGTGCGCAGCGATATCACGGCCGGATGGCGGTGGCCGCCGGCGAGAAGCTCGTCGGTGTAATCGAAGACCAGCTTGACCGGCCGCCCGGTCGTTTTCGACAGGTGATAAGCGACCGGGACATCGATCAACGAAGCTTTGGCGCCGAAATCGCCGCCCACGTGGACGATATGAATTTTGATCTTTTCTTTCGGCACGCCGAAGTCCTCGGCCATCTGGTCTCGCAGCCCCCAGGGGCCTTTGTTCGCGGCCCATACTTCCACCCGCCCATCGTCATGCACCTGCACCGTGCAGGCGCAGGGTTCTATATATCCGTGGTGCGAAAGCGGCGTGCGAAAGGTGTGCTCGAAAATTCGCGTAGCCTTTTGAAAACCCGCTTCCAGATCGCCGTTTTTCCAGCGAACGTAGGACTGCAGATTGTGCCCGGACACTCCCTCCGGCAATTTCGGAGAGTTGCGATACCTATTCCGATCCTCGTGTATCAGCGGCGCCGTGGGTTGCAAAGCTTCCACGGGGTCCTCGACGTGGGGCAACTCTTCGTATTCAACCTCGATCAAGCCGATCGCTTCTTCGGCGATCGTTTCGCTGTCCGCCGCCACGGCGGCGACGGCGTCGCCGCACATGCGCACTCTATCGTAGGCCAAGACCGGCTGGTCTTTTACCCGCGTGCCCACGAAAACATCCCTCACTTCCGCTCCCGTGAGCACGGCGCGCACGCCTCTCAGGGCTTGGGCTCTGGAAGCATCGACCCTGACGATTCGAGCGTGCGGGACGGAGCTGCGCAGGACTTTCGCCCAGAGCAGTCCCTCGAACCGCAGATCCGCCGCGTATTGAGTTTGACCGGTGACTTTGCCGTAACCTTCGATGCGAGGAAGCGCTTTTCCTACGGTGCGATATGCCACAGTTGACCTCCAACGAGTTGTAGAATGGTGTACCCGAGTCCTGCTGTGATGGAATCGCATTCTCAAGATTCCATCATTTCGTTTTTATGTCGATCAGGTATCCAATCCGTACAGCTTCGCGCAGTTGTCCCAGAGAATTTTCTTACGGCTCTCATTCGACACGCCGTCCATTTCCAAGAACTCCTCCACCGCATTGGGAAAATCCGAGTCGCCGTGCGGATAATCGGTCGAGAAAACAATGTTATCGGCGCCGAGCAGCTCGACGGCCATCGGCAGCTCTTTTTCGTGCTCCGTTGAGATCCAGCACTGGCGCTTGAAATATTCGCTCGGCTTTAGATTGCCGGCGGTCGGATAACGGCCCTTTTCCATGGCGTTATCCATGCGATGCAAAAGAAACGGCGCCCAGCCGCAGTAGCATTCCAGGAAGGCCAGCTTAAGCTTCGGATGGCGCGCGCACACACCGCCGCCGATGGTATCCACCATCGCCATCATGTTCTCCAGCGGATGGGAAACCACGTGGCGTAAAAGCAAATTATCGCCGAAGCGATCGCCGATCTGGGGCGCTTCGCCGGCCGCCGCCGCCGAGTGAAAACCGAGGGGCGCGTCGAGCTCCTCCAGCGCCGACCAGAGGGCATCGAAGTAGCGCGAGTGCCAGGGCAGATTGCGCAGCGGCTCGGGGCGGGCGAAGACCCCGACAAAGCCGAGCTTGCCCACGGCCCGCTGGGCCTCTTTGACCGCTTCGCTCGGATCGTGGAGCGGGACCATGGCCACGCCTTTTAGTCGTTTCGGATCGGCGCGGCAAAAATCATGGAGCCAGTCGTTGTAGGCGCGGGCGATGGCCGCGGCGAGTTTCGGTTCCATCTCGCTGCGCATCATAATGCCGAGACCGATGGACGGATAGAGCGCGGCAACATCCAGTCCTTCCCGGTCCATCGCGTGCAGTTGCGACGCGGCGTCGAAGCCGCGCGCGCGGTAGTCGCCGAGCTCCTTGTCGATGCGGGTGGCGTCGAAGATGCCGCCGCGATAACTCGGATGGTAACCTTGAAGAATTTTCCCTTCGAGCAGCACCATGGCGGAGCTTCGCGCCGTGGAACTGAGTATCTTCGGCGCATGCTCGCGCCACTGGGAGTCCATGTATTTCTCCCATAGATCCGCCGGCTCGCGCAGATGCATGTCGGAATCCAGGATTCTAAAGCCGGACTTCAAGGGGAGGCTCTCCTTTTCTTTGGCTGCTTGGAGTGAAATTGAACTTCCGGCTGGAGTATCGCCAGAACGACGATGGCTGTCAACCGAGGCGCGAAAGATTGCAGAGTGGGAGTGATAGAGCGAGTGCTCCAACACTCCATCACTCCTATTGGTGGATCGGCTATTTATTACATCAGCTCTCGGACCAAAGATAGGGCGATCTCGGAAGATACTCCCAGCGGGCGGCGTGCCAGCGGGCCGCCTTCGGCGAGCACCGGCTCCAATTCGTCGAGGGACGGCAAATCGCTCCGCTTCCAGAATAAACCGATGGGAATTTCTTCATCCCACTCATAGCCCCATTTCATGGCGGCTGCAAAATCCGTCGGATCGTGGCCCAGGTCCTCGAGTTTCCTGGTGCGCTGCTTGAAAAATTCGTGACTGTTGTCGTGGTTGAATGTCACGCAGGGACTCAAGGCGTCGATCAGCGCAAAGCCCTTGTGCTCGATGCCGCCTTTGATTAGCTCGACCATATGCTTCACTTGTCCGGTGTACGCCCGGGCGACGTAAGTGGCGCCGGCGGCGATCGCCAGCGGAATCGGCATTATCGGATTTTCCGCGCTGCCATTGGGCGTGCTCTTGGTCTTCATGCCCTTGACGCTGGTCGGCGACACCTGCCCGGTGGTGAGACCATAGATCTGATTATTCATCACGATGTACGTGAGATCGACATTACGCCTCATGCTGTGCACGAAATGGTTGCCGCCGATGCCGTAGCCATCGCCGTCGCCGCCGGTGATGATGATTTTCATCTCGTGGTTCGCCAGCTGCGCCCCGGTGGCAACCGATAAAGCGCGGCCATGCAGGGTATGCATGCCGTAGGTGCTGATGTAGCCCGGCAGATTGGAAGAACAGCCGATGCCGCTGATCACCATCGCCTCGTGCGGGCGAATGCCCAGCTCGGCGAGCGCCATTTTTAACGCGCTCAAAACCCCGAAATCGCCGCAGCCGGGACACCAATCCGGTTCGGCTTTGCCTTTAAAATCTTTGATCGTTAACGGCGCACGCGCAGCGCCGGCGCCTTTGGATTCAATTTCAACTGTCGACAACGTCATCGTGGACTCCTTTTTTCACCGTTTCAGGTTACGAATAAAACCCGCAACTCGAAACCACCGACTCGGAACGTTACTTTAAACCATGATCTCGTGCACCGGGACGTATTGCCGGGTCTTTCCGGCGAGAATCTCCTTGACTCCATCGACAATATGGTGCGGCATGAACGGCTCGCCGTCATATTTGCGAACATGGCCGTCGGCAACGATGCCGGTCTCGGACCGAAGGTAACGGGCGAACTGGCCGCTGTAATTGTTTTCGACGATGATGACTTTCTTGCTCCTCGCCAGCAACGCCGCGATGGCGTCGCCATGCAGCGGCACGAGCCATTTGATCTGGAGTTGATTTGCCTCAATGCTCTCCTCCGCCAGCTTGTGAATCGCCTCCCGGATGACCCCTTCCGTGGAGCCCCAGGCCAAAAGTGTGACCTGGGCATCATCGGAACCCCAGACCTCCGGCGGCTCAAGGAGCGGCAGAATAGCTTCCATCTTGCGCATGCGTTTCTCGTGCATGGCGCGGCGCTTGTGCGGGTTGGTGAACTCGTCGCTGATCAACACGCCATCTTCATCGTGGTCGTCGGTGGCCACGACATGTTCGAACCCCGGGGTTCCTGGCAGGGCGCGCGGCGACACGCCGGAGTCCGTGAGCTCATAGCGTTTGTAGCCGCCGTTGAGCGGCGGTGTGGCGCCGTTCAGGCCGATCACCGCGCCCCGATCGATGGAGACATTGAAATTCAATTCCGCGGGATCGATGCTGGACCGGCCCTCAGAGAGCAGCAAGTCCGACAGGATGATGCCGGGGCATTGAAACTTGTCGACCAGGTTGAAAAGTTCCGGCACGGTTTTGAAACAATCGGCAATATTCGTCGGCGCGACGATGATGCGAGGGTAGTCGCCCTGCCCTGCGCCCATCACCTGCCAGAGATCGCCCTGTTCGGTTTTAGTCGGCACACCGGTGGCCGGGCCCGCGCGTTGCACATTGATGCAAACCACCGGGATCTCCATCATTGCCGCCGCCCCCAGTCCCTCGGTCATAAGGGCGAAGCCGCCGCCCGAAGTCGCGCACATCGCCCGGCAGCCCGCATGGGCCGCGCCGATGGCCATGTTGATGACGCCGATCTCGTCTTCGACTTGGCGCACCATGATGCCCAGCTCGCGCGCATGCCGCGCCATCCAGTGGAGCACGCCGGAGGATGGACTCATCGGATAGGCGCAATAGAAACGCACTCCCGCGGCCGCGCCGCCCATGGCCAGAGCTTGATTGCCTTCAAAGAAGGCGAGTTTTTTCCCCTTGTCCGGAAGCGTAAACGGCAGCGGTTTGAAATGCGCGGCGGCATAATCGTAGCCGGCCCGCGCAACGCCGACGTTTTCGGCGACCACCGCGGGTCCCTTTCTGCGAAATTGCAATGTCAGTATGTCCTCAAGCATCTTGAACTCGACGCCCGCGAGGCGCAACACCGCCGCCAGGGCGATGGTGTTCTGGACCAGATCCCCCCTGATGTTCGGCGCCAACTCTTTCACGGAGAACGGACAGAGCTGGACACCGTCGGCGGCTGCGCCGGGTTTGATTTTGTCGCCATTGTAGAGTACGGACGAGCCCGTTTTCATCAGGCCCAGGTGGCGATCCATGGTGTCCTGATTGAGCGGAATCATGAGGTCGATTTTGTCTCCGAAACTGAGCACGGGCTCGTCGCTGGTGCGCAGCGTGAGAAAAATATGGCCGCCGCGCACGATCGATTGATAGGCATTGTAGGCGTTCAGATGCAGACCCCGGCGCACGAAGATCCGCGCCAGGATATCCCCGGGCGTCGCAATTCCCTGCCCCGCCGCGCCGCCGATCGCAATCGAAAGATCGATCTTTGCCATTGGCTCCTCCGTTCGAGTCATTTGCCGGCGGAAAAATCCCCGGCCGGGAGTTTCGTCAGAATCCGGTTCATCTCCTCCGCCGAAAAGGCCCTGAGCGTCTGCGTGCGAATATTGCCGAGAGAGGCCATGCTGGCGACAAAAGCTGTCATGGTCTCGTCGTCGGGCGCTTCCGCGCTGAACACGGCGTCGAACTGGCCCATGGTCCAATAGATATCCTTGATCGCAATGCCCAGATGCCGAGCCGCGTTGACGAGCGCCTTGGCCCGCTCGGTGGTCTGGCGGATACGACGGACGCCTTGATCGGTGAAGTTCACGAGCGCGATATAGGTTGGCATGCCGCGCCTCCTTCCGCTCCGTTAAAACAAAAGAGCCGCGCAATTCCCGCGCCCATGCGCGAAAGCCGCCGGCTCTGTGTGAAAATGGCCCTCATGACCAGCAAGCGCTGCCCGTTGCTCACAAGCACGAAATTACGATGCCGTTTCAAAGCTGAGGGAAATCTTGTTGTGCGCAAAAACGCTACCAACCCCGCCGTGGCCTGTCAAGCTATTTCGGAGGACGTGCGCGCCGAGGCCGATGGGCGGCCCGGCGCTCCGCTTGCCCGGCCGCGCTTTTTGCTTGGCATGAGCAAGAGATTTTAGTAACCCATAGCCTGTCGCGGGCGATAAAAACGCCGCAACCCGGAGGCCCTATGTTTGATTTCCTTTTTCCTAATCATCCGTTCGGCGGCCACACTTTGCGACTGGTCGCCCAGGCGCAGCAAGGAGGCGGCGATGTTTTCGACATCGCCAGGGCGATGAAAAACGTCGAGGCGGGCGACAAAGACGAGTGGGAGCACGCTTGGCTGGAGCTGGCTCAAAAAACCGAAGCGCGCGCGCATCAAGCGCTGGCCGCCGGCCGGCGCGTTACCGCGCGGCAAAATTTTTTTCACGCCAGCAATTACTACCGCATGTCCGACGTGCTGTTGACGGTCGCCGACGAACCCAAACGGCGCGAGCGATTTCGCAAAGCGCAAGAACTGTTTCGCGCCGCCGCCGGCCTCAACCCGACCGAGATCGAAGTGATCTCGCTACGGTGCGGCGATGAAGAATACGACGGCTACTTCTGTCACCCCACCAATCCGCAGCCGGGCAAGTGGCCCGCGGTTTTATTTCTCGGCGGCGCCGATGCTTACGCGGAGGAAATTTACTTCGGCGGTAAACAGCTGCTTGACCGCGGCTGGGCCATGCTTCTCGTCGATACCCCGGGCCGCGGCTCTTCGATCTATCTCAAAGGCATCAAGACCAGACCCGACTACGAGGTGCCGGGACAGGCCTGTATCGACTATCTGGTTGCGCGCGCCGAGGTCGATTCCAACCGAATCGGTTTGCTCGGCATCAGTATGGCCGGTTACTACGCGCCGCGCGTGGCCGCCTTCGAGAAGCGCGTCAAAGCGCTCGTCGCCTGGAGCGGCTGCTACAGCATTTTAGACGATCTTTACGATTGGTGCGTGCATTTGCAGCCGGTCTGCCAGCGGCTTCTCGGCGGCGTAAGCCATGAAGAAGCACGCCGTTTGCTGAAAGACTTCACCATGGCGGGCATCGCCCGGAACATTACCTGCCCGACTTTGATCACCCATGGCGACAAGGACACGCTGATGTCGGTCGACGGCGCCAAACGCTTGTTCGACGAAATCGGCGCCAAAGACAAGACCCTCAAGATTTACGGGGAAGAAGACGGCGCCGGGCGGATTCACTGCAGCCACGACTACTGGGCGCACAACCTGCCGTACATGTTGGATTGGCTGGAGGAGAGGCTGTAAGGGGGAGGAAAGATTTTTAGGGAAGCATCAGCCGGAGAATAAAAGCACGGCCAGGCCCAATGACACTAAAATCAGATCACCGATCGCTCCGGCAGTATGGTCTTCAGCACGCGCAGATAATTGCCGCCGAGAATTAACTTGATCTCTTCGTCCTTGTAGCCGTGGCGCTGCAAACCGTCGATCAGATTGGGCAGGTCTTCAATCTCCTCAAAGCCCGTGATCAGCGGATCCTTGTGCAGCGGGTGATGGCGGTCCTTGAGCGTGCGCGGGCCATCGTATTTGACGAAGTCCATGCCCAGGGCGAGATGTTCGACGCCGACCCGATTGATGATGTAGTCCATATGCTTCAGCATGTCTTCGATGCCGACCTCGCCCTTGCCTACGCGCTCGGGCAGCGCCAGGATGCCGACCAGGCCGCCCTGATTGGCGATGGCCTTGATCTGATCGTCGGCGAGATTGCGCGGGTTGTCGAGCATGCCGCACGCGTTGGCATGGCTGACGAGCAGCGGCGCCGTGGCCACGTCGAGAGTCTGAAAAAAACCTTCGCGATTCATGTGCGACAGATCGACCACCATGCCCAGGCGATTCGCTTCTTTGATCACTTCGACGCCGAAATTGGTCAGCCCTCCGCCCGTGCGGTTTTCCCAGACGCCGTCGCCCAGCTCGTTGCGAAAATTCCATACCGGTTGGAGCGAGCGCAGGCCGAGGCGATAGAAATTGCGCAAGTTATGGATGCTGCCGCGCAGCGGCATGCAGCCCTCGAAGTGAAGCAGGAATTTGACGGTGCCGGGCGCTGCCTTCTGCGGCAGATCGCCGCGGGTCTTGACCATCTGAATCATGCCTTCCGAGCGCGGCGCCTCTTCGAGGAACTGGTCGATCTGATCGAGGGCAGTTTCGAGATAGCGCCCGGTATTTTGCGAGTGGGAGTAGGAGTCGCCGCTGATGGCGTAGACTGTCATATTGATGCCGTCGCGGATCAAGCGCGGCGCCACGGCGTCGCGGATCGGCGATTTCTCGCCCACCGAGGTGCGGTGAATCTGCTCGTAGACATCCCGGTGCCCCTCGATCACCAGGCTGTTCATCAACAGGTCTTTTGCGTCCATCCAATCACTCCGCCCTTTCTTGAAGCGGCCAAAGCCTTCGGCTACTAATAGCTTCTAGAGCGGCGACAAGCAAGTTGGAAATTGCCTTGATCTCGGCACGAAATAGACGATTTGCGTTTCTACTGGCCCTGGCATTGGGCGTGTGGATCGGCGCCTGCAAGTCCGCGCCCCAGGACGGCGGCGAGGTGCGTTTCCGCGTCAACCTCGGCACCGAGCCGCCGAGCCTCGACTGGTCCCTGGCCACCGATCATGTATCGTTCAACGTGATTGCCAACTTGATGGTCGGTCTCACCGAGTTCGACAAAGACCTGAACCCGGCGCCGGTGATCGCCAGATCCTGGCAGATCTCCGACGGCGGCAAGAGGATCGTCTTTCACTTGCGCGACGACGTTAAGTGGAGCGATGGCGAGACCGTACGGGCGCAGGATTTCGAATATTCCTGGAAGCGCCTGCTTGATCCCAAGACCGCCTCGCAATACGCCTATATTCTGTACGACGTCGCGAATGCTCAGGATTACGCCGAGGGCAAGCTCAAAGACCCGTCGCTGGTGGGCGTGCGCGCCGAAAACGACCAGACCCTTGTCGTGACCCTGCGCCATCCGGTCGCCTATTTTCTTGCCATTACCACTTTCGAGGTCACCTACCCCCAGCGGCGGGATGTGATCGAAAAATTCGGCAGCCGGTGGACCGAGCCGGGAAAGATCGTCACCAACGGTCCGTTTCTTTTGAGCGCGTGGAAGCATGAAAACGAAATCGAGCTGAGCGCCAATCCCAATTACTTTGGCGGCAAACCGGCCATCGACAAAGTCACCATGTTCATGATCAATGAAAAAACCACTGCGGTGGCCATGTACGAGCAGGGCAATCTGGATTTTCTCGACGAATCCCACGGTATTCCGCCGCTGGACAAGCCGCGCTTGTCGGAGCTGCCGGGTTTCAACCTCGTACCCCAGTTGCGCGGCGAGTACTATAGCTTTGCTGTCGACCGCAAACCTTTTGACAACCCCAAAGTTCGAAAAGCGTTTGCCCTGGCCATCGACCGCGAAGTGCTGCCGAAGGTTCTTCAGGGCGGCCCGATGCCGGCGACGTCCTGGATCCCGCCGGGTATGCTGGCGCACAATCCCTCCATCGGCCTGCGGTTCGATCCGGTCGAAGCGCGGCGCTTGTTGAAAGAAGCGGGATATCCCGACGGCAAAGGGCTGCCGCCCATCGTGCTTGGCTATAACACCGATGATGAGAAAAAAATTGTCGCCGAAGCGATTCAGAGCATGTGGCAACGGCATCTGGGAGTCCGTGTCAAACTCGAAAACCAGGAATGGAAGGTATACTTGAGCCGGCTGCGCAGGGATCCGTTTCCGGTTTTCCGCGCCGGTTGGGGGGCCGACTATCCCGATCCGGATAATTTCATGAAGATTTTCACTTCAAACAGCGGGATCAACAACGGCGGCTGGAAGAATCCCCGCTACGACCAGTTGCTTGATTTGGCTGCCCGTGAAAGCGACCCGAAAAAACGCAAAACTCTCTATGACGAAGCGCAGAAAATTCTTACCGAAATCGACGCGGCCGTCGTGCCGCTTTACTGGAAAACCGAGGCCACGCTGTTGAATCCCAAATTTATCGGCCTGGAATATAACTCCATGGCGCGCATGGACCTGCGCCATGTCCGGCCCGCGGCAAATTGATGGGAACTGGCTGTTTTTCCGCTTTTGGAAAAGTTGCCTCCCCCTTTTGATCCCTTGATTGCCATCGGCCCGGAAATCGCATAAAAAAGACCTCCAGCAACTTGGAAGAAGGCGGGACCCACATGGAACTCAGCGAAGATGATGTCCTCCATATATTGAAACTCATCGATGAGTCGAAGTTCGATTATTTTCAGCTCGAAGTCGGCGATCTCAAGATTACCGTCAGCAAAGGCGAGCCGATCCCGATCGCCGGCGCTACGCAACCGGCAGCCGTGATTCCCGCACCGGTTGCGGCACCGGTGACAGCCTCCAAACCGGCCGCCGCGCCTGCCGCCGCCACCGCTGGCAAGACCGCGGCCGTGCCGGAAGGCATGCTGGCGATCACCGCACCGCTCCTCGGAACCTTCTACGTCGCGCCCGAACCCGGCGCTCCGCCCTTCGTCAAGGTCGGCCAACAGGTAACCGAAGACACGACCTGCGGACTCATCGAAGTGATGAAGGTTTTTAACAGCGTGCGCGCCGGCGTCCAAGGCACCATCGTCGAAGTCGTCGCGCAAAACGGCCAGTTCGTCGAGTTCGGCCAAGTCCTGTTCATCGTCGAACCGTAACAAAAGCGGACAGGCTACTTTTCGTCGGCTAAAAGTTTCCCGCTTTTTCCATGTCGTCATAAGGACGCAAATGTAGTAGGGGCAGATTTGAAGCCTGCCCCTACAGTTCTTCATGTCCGTGGCGGCCCATTGGTTCAGGAGTATTCATGAGCGTTACGCGAGTATTGGTCGCCAACCGCGGCGAGATTGCCGTGCGCGTCATCCGCGCCTGCCAAACTTTGGGTATTGAAACGGTTGCCGCGGTCTCCGAAGCCGACCGCGAAAGCATGGCGGCAAAGATCGCCCATCGCGCCGTCTGCATCGGTCCGGCGCGATCCGCGGACAGCTATCTCAAAGTCGAAAACCTGATCGCCGCGGCCCGCGGCACAGGCTGCGACGCGCTCCATCCCGGTTACGGTTTTCTCTCCGAGCGCCCCGCTCTGGCCCAGGCCTGCGCCGACAACCAGATTGTCTTTGTCGGCCCGAGCGCGGAAAACATCACGATGATGGGCGACAAGCTCCAAGCGCGCATGATCGCGCGCGCGGCGGGCGTTCCGCTGGTGCCCGGTTCCGAGCAGGCGAAAGATCCGCACGAAGCGGCCGAGCTGGCCAAGCAGATCGGTTATCCGCTCCTCCTCAAAGCTTCCGCCGGCGGCGGCGGACGCGGCATTAAACTCGTCTGGAACGCCGGCGAGATCGAGGGAACGTTTCGCGTCGCGGCGGCGGAGGCGCGCGCTGCCTTCGGTAACGACACGCTTTACATGGAGCGCTACGTCGGCAACGCGCGCCACATCGAAGTGCAGATCCTCGGCGACCGACACGGCAACGTGATCCATCTCGGCGAGCGCGACTGCTCCTTGCAGCGCCGCCATCAGAAGATCGTCGAAGAGGCCCCCGCCTATGCCGTGCCGCCGGAAATCCGTGCCAAGATCTGCCACGCGGCGGCGGCCCTGGCGCGCAGCATCGGCTATCAGAGCGCCGGCACCATCGAGTTTATCTACGATAACGATACGGCGGATTTTTACTTTCTCGAAATGAATACGCGCATTCAGGTGGAGCATCCGGTCACCGAGATGATCACCGGCGTCGATCTGGTCGCCCAGCAATTGCGCATCGCCCGCGGCGAGCCCCTGGCGCTCAGGCAGTCGGATATGACTTTCTCCGGCCATGCCATCGAGTGCCGCATCACCGCCGAGTCGCCGCAGCACGGCTTTCGCCCCTGCCCCGGCCGGATCGTTGAGTGGCAGGCACCGCAAGGCCCCGGCATTCGCCTGGATACTCACTGCTATCCGGGCTACTTCGTGCCGCCCTACTACGATTCTTTACTGGCCAAACTGATCGTGCATGGCGCCACGCGGCAGGAGGCCGCCGATCAGACAAGCCGGGCTCTGGCCGATTTCCACGTCACCGGCATCGACACGCTGATACCGTTTCTGAAAGCGGTCATCGATGATCGCGAATACCGCGCCGGCGCCGTCAACACCCGCTGGCTGGAAAAGAGGCTCGAGGAATACTCCGCGACATAGCGCGGCCAACTTTTTCTCTCGACGTTAAACCGGCGGCGCAGAGTTACGAGCGAGCGTCGGGGTATCTCGCGCAAAGCATGTCCTGAGCAAGGCAAAAGGGACGCAAAGGCCGCAAAGGGAACGACGTTTTCCGGACTTGGCGTCTTGGAGCGAAAAATATTTTTGACGCCCCAAGTTTTTTCCCCCCAAGGCGCGGGGGACGAAGAAGGGGTCGCGTAAGTTCATGATCCGCTTGGCGCTCAAAGCCAAGCAAGAATGACAAGCGTCATCCGGCGCGCTAAAGTCATTGGCAAACTAGATGATTGCTCTGCTCCTCAAGCGATTCTTCCATGGCCTCATCGTGCTCTGGGCGGTGGCCACGCTGACCTTTGTCATGCTGCGCCTCGCCCCCGGCGGTCCCTTCGATAGCGAGCGCAAGCTGCCGCCCGAAGTGCTCGCCAATTTGCAAGCGAAGTACCATCTCGACCAACCGCTGGTGCGGCAATATCTCCGCTACCTCGGCGGCCTCGCGCGCGGCGACTTCGGTCCGTCCTATAAATATCTCGACCGCGGCGTCGCCGACATTATCAGAGACACCCTGCCCACTTCGGCCTTGCTCGGCGGCCTAGCACTGGCTTTCGCGGTTTTGGTTTCCTTTCCCGCGGGCCTGCTCGCGGCTTATCACCGCGGTTCGTTGATCGACCGATGCTGCATGTTGGTCGCGTCGCTGGGCATTTCTTTGCCGAACTTTATCCTGGGCACGCTGCTCATCTGGGCGGTGGCGCTTAAACTGGGTTGGCTCCAGGCCGGCCGCTGGCAGGATTGGCAAAGTGTGATCCTACCGACGATCACCCTCGGCGCCGCGCCGGCGGCCTATCTTGCCGCCCTCTTGCGTTCCTCGCTCCTCGACGCTTTTGGCGAAGACTTCATCCGCACCGCGCGGGCGAAAGGGCTGAAAGAATCGGTGGTGTTGGTGAAACACGCTCTGTCCAATTCCCTCATACCCGTATTGACAGTGATGGGACCGCTTGCCGCCGCGCTTATCACCGGATCTTTCGTCGTCGAATATGTTTTCGCTATTCCCGGCATGGGGCGATTTTTCATCAGCGCCGTCACCGACCGGGACTATCCTCTAATCATGGGCGTGACCGTCGTCTACACGGCGCTCTTGGTTCTGGCCAATCTGCTTGTCGACGTTCTCTACGGCTACGTCGATCCGCGAATCAGAACGCCATAAGCCATCGCAGCGATGACGCCGTCAATAAAACAACGCGCCGGGCTCGCCGATCCCTTTTTCGTGATCAGCGCCGGTTTTGTCATCGTCGTTATGGCCGCGGCATTTCTTGCGCCGTGGATATCCCCCTACGGTCTCGGGGGCCTCGAAGCTCACCGGCTGCTCGAACCGCCCAGTTGGGCGCACTGGATGGGTACCGACGGCCTCGGCCGGGATCTCCTCACGCGCGTGCTCTACGGCGCGCGGGTATCCATCGCCGTCGGTCTCGGCACCGCGTTTATCGCACTTTTAATCGGCACCGCTTACGGTCTCGCCGCCGGTATTAAAGGCGGCAACTGGGATCACTTGCTGATGCGCATCGTCGATGTGTTTTACAGCCTGCCGGACATGTTAATCTTCATTCTCCTGTCGCTGCTGTTCGGCCGAAACATCGGCGGTCTCCTGCTCGCCCTTGGACTCGTCACCTGGGTTCGCTTCGCCCGCGTCACCCGCGGCCAGGTCCTGCAGGCCAAGGAATTTCTCTTCGTCGAAAGCGCCGGCGCCCTCGGCGCTTCGCGCAGGAGAATCGTCCTGCGCCATATTCTGCCCAACATCGCCGGCCCGATCATCGTCACGCTGACCTTCACCGTCCCGTCGGCGATCCTCGCCGAGTCGACGCTGAGTTTTATCGGCATCGGTATCAACGACCCTTACAGCGTCTGGGGAACCAGTTGGGGCACTCTCGCGCAAGACGGCTACCGCGCCATGCGCACCTATCCTCACCTGATCGCTTTCCCCGCCGCGGCAATTTTTTTAACGATCCTCGCCTTCAATACGCTCGGCAACGGCCTGCGCGATCTTCTCGACCCGAAGCAGCGATAGTCTACGGCTAAGTCTTTCAGACTGTTCAAAAAAGTCTCAGATGCGCGGCGCGCGAGAGATCGATCCTTCGGCTGGCTCCGGACAAGCGCAGCGGAGGCGTACGGGCGCAGTACGTTGGGGGGTGAGGCGATCGAGGGTAACGAAGCAGGTGAGCCTTTTTCAACCCTCCGCGAG